>JAPLKG010000004.1 GCA_026388185.1 Candidatus Eisenbacteria bacterium
GTGCTCAGACAGAGGCAGCTCCGGACGAACTGAAGAAGATGTGGTAACCAACACACGAATACTAGCCTGATGATCGTCGGTAAATCGCTCTCCTCTCACACAAAAAACATACTTGACTCCAGCCAGATCCATACTACCGCACCAGCATCATCAATAACAATCGCAACCCTGTCACCTTCTAGCTTGAGATGCGAAGGAACTTCACGACCACCTGCGTCACGAACGTGAAGCTCAGCGTAACGAAGCACACGCACACTATACCCATCCATGAAATCGATAGCTCCATCCTCCGCACGAAACTCAGCCCGAAGCCCACTCCCAACGCTCCCCTCTATACAGAGGAGCCCTTCAGCCTCAGGCCTCTCCATCACCCTAAACCCCTGCTCCAACCCTTCCTTCTTGTTCTCGTACCACTCATCCAAACCCTCACGGCTATATGTCACACGCGACCCGTCTGCCACAGGCTCAACGGATACCCCCGTAACATCCACCAGCCGTCCTTCACGCCCCCATGCCAACGTACGCCAGCTGAAACTCCACGAATCCCCATCCTCGCCCTTACGCGGAACGACCTCAATCCCACCATCCACAAAATACGTCCGCAAGTTGTGCGCACGGTTCGGCGCCTGTAACCCACGCTCATTGACCGACGCCTTGTACTCCTCACGTTCAATCTGCGCCTTCACCTTCCCCAACCAATCCTCACTCACACCAGCTCTCCGCGCTCCCACATCAATAACAGGAGCACCTGAAGCCACTGAAGGCGCTGAAGCATTTGGCCCAGCGGGCTGCGCCTGGCTCCCAACGCCAGGCAGAACAAAGGTCGCGTCCTTCGCAAAGCCGCCGATACCATTGGCCAAATCATCGCCACCAGCACATCCCACACTCCCCATCGCTCCAGATACCCTGACCCCATCCACACGTGCTGTACCTCCACCCACAATCAAGAACCCAAACAAGACCAAAACAAGAACGCTGAGCAGCGACACTACACACACGCGAACTGACATGGCTCTTCCTCCTTGCCAAACGTGACGTGTACACTGAAGCGTGAACACCTCTGGCAAAAGGCTACTCTTACTTCTCCTCGGCAAAACTCCTGGCCTAACGCATGCGAGCTTGATTCGCAAGGCCTGACCGCTACTTGCTGTATCTCAAGCTACCTACCCTGCAAAGAGCACACTGCCCCGTCTGGCTCGCCTCATCACAACAAAAAAGCCTCATCTCTCACCGATGAGGCTCAAACTTCTTCGCTGGGGAGGGCACTCGAATGGGCCAAAACCTGAGCTGCACCCGTGTCTCCCACGTCAAGGTCGTTTACACAAATCTAATCTCCCGCCCCCTGAGTTAACACAACTCATATCATATCACTAACTCGTTAATAATACAAGAGAAAACGCCGTCACATGATACGGCCTCCTGCGCTGCCCTAATTCGAAACGCCCGAGCTCGCCACCAAGCAAAAAGTTCTAACATCGTCCACCCTGGGGAGGCAGTGGGTTATCTAAACATCGCTTTGACCTTGCCCCAGGTGGTGGATTCAATGCTGTCCCAGCCATAAACACACTCCAACTCCTGCATGCCACCCCATTGAGCCCCCACTCCAAGTATCGACAGGTCAAATGTGTAGTCGCAGTTGACCACTTTGAAGTCAGGGAAGTCAGCATTCGGAACAATATCAAAGTAAGTAGGACCTGTGCCTGAACACACATATTCAAGATAGCCCACAGCCTCCCAAGACGCCCGGCATCCAGTAGAGGACGTGACCATAATGGCTGAAGGTATCCCCGGATTAGACACAACTATCGAGAAACCGGGACATGGAACAAATCCAAGAAATGTCACGGGAGACCCGTTTGCACGAATACCGAACGCAACTCCAGTGAAACCGTTCGGTGCCAAACCAACGTGAACACTGAGGAAACCGAAATTCCCTGCGGTCAGCTTTTCGGCATAGCATTGCATCGGTGCTTCAGGGTTCTCACCGCGAAACGTGCATACATCTGCCGGTGCCTCGTTGACTTCGCTATTTCGCATTATGAGCACGGGCTGCGGGTGCAGGTTTCCCTCGGCAATAACCAACGTAGGATAACAAAGGCAAATCAAGGCAATCGAGATCGCGAACGCTTTCATGGTGTCGCCTCCCATTGCAGGCAATGTCCTGGACACCTCTCCGATCCCTTTAGAAGGCTGGGTTCGCTGCTGACAACATGTTCTTGACCCAATAGCACAGCCCGGAGATTTCCCAGGCGCTACCGATCAACATTCAACCTGCCCAGCCACAGCCTAAGCATAACACTCCGATAGCACGTGACGCAAGCTTGGACCCACATGAGCGCTTGGCGTGCACCGGCCTTCACCATCTGTGGTTGTGGTGAGGAAAGCATATTTGGGTACTCATTGCCCCTTGGCAGGACAATGTTCTACCTCCCCACACCCTAATATTCGAGGAACGAACAAGTTATACACGTCTTGGTACGTCAACCCTAATGGTTCGCAAATCGTACAACTTGAGGAGGCAAGATTCAGCGCGTCTTTTTCAGCGGTTCCGTTCTAACGCGAGATCCCGCGAGTAGATTTCCTCGAGCTCCTGTCGATTCCGTCGCGTTCACGCCTACCTATGCCGACCGGCGGGTACCCATGGGCCGCCCGCGCTCCAATCCTTGGTAATCAACGCTTGCCCGGAAGCCGCCTTCAGCGGCGGGAGCAGGAACTCCCGCAGACAAGAGAGAACTTCAGGGAGCCCCGGAACGCCCTGTTCAAGCCCGCTCTTGCGAACCGAAGGCATATCACGCCCTTGGGGACGGCTTTTCCTGCCTGCGCGAGTCCATGATGTACAGTCACTTCGGCATCTGGAAGCATGTAGCGTCCCCGCTGTTCCGGGCGTGCCATGCACAGCCTATGAGTAGTCCGCTAAGAATCGGACCTGACAAGAGGACTAGTTTGAGGTACATTACTACCTACGAATGAAAACGATATCGAAGAGATACGACATGAAGTCTGAGCCGGAAGTGCTGAAGAGGCGAATGACCCACTGCAAGGATGGGCTCAGGCGCTCCGGCGTGAAATTGACGCATTGCGCTTGGCGCAAGAAGGAGGAAAAATGAAGAAGAAACTCACTACCAACGCCGGCGCCCCCGTCGTTGACAACCAAAACGTAATGACCGCCGGGCGGCGCGGGCCGATGCTGTTGCAGAATGTCTGGTTCCTGGAGAAGCTCGCCCAGTTTGATCGAGAGGTAATCCCGGAGCGCCGCATGCACGCCAAGGGTTCAGGCGCGTACGGCACCTTTACCGTCACCCACGATATAACCCGCTATACCAAGGCCAAGATATTCTCCCAAGTGGGAAAGAAGACCGAACTCTTCATCCGTTTTTCTACGGTGGCCGGTGAACGCGGCGCGGCTGACGCCGAGCGTGACATCCGAGGCTTCGCGATGAAGTTTTACACCGAGGAAGGAAACTGGGACTTGGTGGGTAACAACACGCCCGTATTCTTTTTGCGTGATCCACTCAAGTTCCCCGACCTCAACCACGCCGTCAAGCGGGATCCTCGCACTAACATGCGCAGCGCCCGCAATAACTGGGACTTCTGGACCTCGCTGCCGGAGGCGCTACATCAAGTCACCATCGTCATGAGCGACCGGGGCATTCCCTGTTCCTACCGCCACATGCACGGCTTTGGCAGCCACACCTTCAGTCTTATCAACGCGAAGAATGAACGGTACTGGGTCAAGTTTCACTTCCGCACGCAACAGGGAATCCGCAACCTGACCGACGACGAGGCCACGGCGATCATCGGCAAAGACAGGGAAAGCCACCAGCGCGACTTGTACGAAAGCATCGAGAAGGGCGAGTTTCCCCGTTGGACTCTGTCTATTCAGGTGATGCCGGAGAAGGATGCGGCGAAATGCCCCTACAACCCCTTTGACCTTACCAAGGTCTGGTTCCACAAGGATTATCCGCTGATCGAGGTGGGTGTCCTCGAGCTGAACCGTAACCCGGAAAACTATTTTGCGGAGGTCGAACAGTCGGCCTTCAACCCGGCCAACGTCGTGCCCGGCATCGGCTTTTCACCTGACAAGATGCTGCAGGGGCGACTGTTTTCCTACGGCGACGCCCAGCGTTACCGACTCGGCGTAAATCACCATCTGATCCCGGTCAATGCTTCCCGCTGCCCATTTCATAGTTACCATCGCGACGGCGCCATGCGGGTTGACGGCAACCACGGCAGCACCCTCGGCTACGAACCCAATAGTTACGGCGAGTGGCAAGAGCAGCCGGATTTTGCTGAACCACCGCTCAGCCTGGAAGGGGCCGCGGACCATTGGAATCACCGCGAGGACAAAGACTATTACTCCCAGCCCGGTCTGCTATTCCGGCTGATGAGCGCCGAGCAGCAAGCAGTGCTCTTTGCCAACACCGGCCGCGCCCTTGGAGACGCGCCGCGTGAGGTGAAGGACCGCCACATCGGCAACTGCCTGAAGGCCGATCCGGCCTACGGCAAAGGGGTGGCCAAGGCACTGGGTATCTCCCTGAGCGAAGTCCCCACAGAAGGGTAGCGCGGAGTGGAATATCGCATTTGGTAGCTCAAAGGCAGAGTGTCGGTTCGAGTCCTACCTGGGGAGCCCGCGGTGGCGACGGGGGTTGCTGCATCAGCGCTTGCTCCTGTGAGTATCGCATGCGGCCACCAATCGGCATAGGGGTGTCGGGTATTCCCCGACATCCCCTGCCACACCACCCGGCATGCGGGTCCGCACCGGGCGGTTCAGAAAGTGAATCGTGAGGTGACCAGCCGAGGTACTCCAAGCTGGTCTCCTCCCTGAGCTTCCGGTCTCGTGTGCCGCCATCGGTACTTCCTCGCTCCGCTGGTAGTTCGGGGGTTCACCCCTGCCACCTAGCGGGAGCTCCAGTTGCCCGGACATCTGAGGCCGTGTACCTTTGAGGCCCATCGTTCCCTCTGCTCTTCTTTCTGTTCGGCCCTTCTCCGCCTGAGGCAGATACTATGGCCTCTGCTGACTTCTTGCCTCCCACTTTTCAGCAGGGTCGCCCTTTCAGACGTAAGGCAAGATCTCCCCAGATAAGACATGCACCCTTCGCCGCACGACCGCCGGATTTACGCCGCCTGATCTTTGACCATGAGAGCTTCGCGGTCACTTGCCCGCTCGCCCTGATCGGCGTCGCCTCCAATCCGGTTTCTGTACGTCGGCCCGCGGCTTCGCTCCACGCTTCCTTCCCACGGTCAGTTACCCTTCCGCAGTTGCGCTTCGCTTCGATCGCTATGGCCAGCTCTCGGGAGGACTTGCACCTCCAAGGTGAACATCATGCTGGGCGTACAAGCAGGAGGGGCCGGCGTGTGGCCAGCCCCTCGGTTGTACCCCTTATCTAAGGCAGGCGGTTACCTGAACATGTTCTTGATCCTGCCCCAGGTCGTGCTCTCAACAGCTGTCTGCCCGTAGCAGAACACCTGGATGCGGTAGTTGCCTTTGTCCGCGACGTATACGTTGCCGCTCGCATCAAACGCGATACCGTGGGGCCCCTGGAACTGCCCCGGCCCAGTACCCAAGCCGCCCCATTCGGTGATATAGGTCCCGCTGCTTGTGAAAACCTGGATGCGATGGTTGCAGGTATCCCCGACGTAGACGTTGCCACTGGCATCTACCGCGATACCGCGAGGGTAGTGGAACTGCCCCACTCGGTGATGTACCCGCCGCTGCTTGTGAAAACTTGGATGCGATCATTGCCTTCGTCCACGACGTAGACATTGCCACTGGCATCAACCGCGACACCATGGGGGCAGCCGAACTGCCCCGGCCCCGTGCCATAGCTGCCCCACTCGGTGATGTAACCGCCGCTACTGGTGAACTTCTGTATGCGATCGTTGTCTGGGTCTGAGACGTAGACGTTGCTACTGGCATCAACCGCGACACCGAGGGGCCCGTAGAACTGCCCAGGTCCGGTGCCCCAGCCTCCCCACTTGGTGATGTAGCCACCAATGTTAGTGAATTTCTGGATGCGATGGTTGCCTAGGTCGGCGACGTAGACGTTGCCATCGGTGTCAAGCGTGATAGCACAGGGCTCATAGAATTGCCCAGGCCCGGTGCCCTCGCTGCCCCACTGAAGGATGTACCCGCCATCGCTTCTGAACAGCTGGATGCGGTGGTTGTAAGTGTCCGCAACGTAGGTGTAGCCATCAGCATCAAGCGCGACACCTTCAGGCCAGTCGAATTGCCCGCGCCCCGTCCCCTCGCTGCCCCACTGGGTGCAGCAGGCGGGTGGCAATTGGCTCCATGCTGCGGCAGGGAGCAGAGCGCAGATGACGACGAGCGGAATCACGGCGCACTTTCTCATGGCAACCTCGTGGTTAAGATTGAAACGTCCAACTATCGTCGGCACCAGCAGCTGCTGGTCGGGATGATCCGCGTGTTGGCAGGCCCACCAACCCCCGTCTAGTGCGATACTATGTGGAAACCAAGGAATCGGAAAACCGGTATTAGTTAAGTTCGCGTGCTACGGAGGGAATTATATCACCAAAATACCACCAACACAAGGGAAAACCTCTGGTGGCGTTCCATTAACTGGTGCTGTTTTGGCTTGCAAGGCTGGAAATCGGGGCATCGACGAACTGAGGCTCTATCCGACAACTATCCTGCAATACTTCTTGCTATCTCGACCCTAATGGTTCGCAAATCGTACAACTTGAGGAGGCTCCGTCCGGTGCAAGGCGGGCTACATCTTAACGACAGAACGAGTGTCATGGGAAATCACGCCGTCTGTCCAGCCGAACTTAGACTCAAAGAGTAGTTCGCGGAAATGCGACCCATACTTGCTGTTTTCATCCCTCAGCCTGCGAGCTATGGCATCAGCTTCAGGGTCCACTATCACTATTCTGCTAAGGCGAGGGTTATCGACCAACGCCGTGGCAAGGAAGTACTTCATTTCCGTGTCAGACTGTGGAAAACTGTATCCGACAAACACAAGCATATCCGCCTCTCCCAGTACTTTCCTGGCACCCGTCCAGACTTGGCCCATCGGGCCTCGCAAATTAGGTTTTAGAAACGAAGGCGCAACTATCACTGGAGAGCCTGGGACGACATAATTCTGTGAGCACACGACTGGGATGGGTCCAGTCTCCGCTGTGTTGCCTACCATCCACCGAATGCTGGTCATGCCCTCCTCCACATCGACGGTGTCTGGCTCGCCTGCTCGTTCAAACCAATTGACCGACCCATGCAGCTTGAAGACCGGTATCCCCTTTGGAGTATAGAAGTTCCCGGAACGTTGCGCTCTGCCAGCCGCGAAGTTGAAGCCTGGATTGGCGAAGACAAACATCTGACTTAGGGCACACTCTATATTCAAATCGTAGTTAGTGGTCACGAAGCATAGGCTATGAGGCGACTGCTGGAGGTCTAAGTTAAGGAACTTCTTGAAGACTTCGTATCCAGACCAGTACTTGGAGCCTAATGGAATTTGGGTGTAAATCCTATGCAGAATCATCTTCATGAGCTCGCCTGGGCTCTCTGGACTCCCCTGAGCAGGGGTTAGGCGCTCCTTCATCAGAGCGAAGGAGAGAATATCCTCAAGATTAGTGGGCCTGCTTTGGAGAAAACTGTTCGCGCCTCGGGCTTCCAGGGTGAGGGCATCTAGAAACTTCTTCTGCTCTGGTGTGAGTCGTGGACTGGCGTTGGCAAAGCTGAGGAACTCGTTCATAACCGGCAACCCGAAGGCCGCCGAGAAGCCCGCGCCCAGAAAGAGCACGACTTTCATGATGCGTTCACCTCGCTCAACCGACCAAGACATCTAGCGTGAAGAACAAGGCTAAGGGTACAATGGTGATATTTGAATGTCAATGAGATCTCTCGGCGTAATTAGTATCAAGGGAAGACGGTGTCTGCCTTCCACTCACGAAGCCACTGTAGAGGTAAACCCGTCTGACTGTCATGCTGCCGCTGATATGTGATGTGGCCACGGCTGGTGCCCTCTGTGTGTAGACGACGCGGAAGCAAGAGGTGGTTTCCCGACTCTTTTCTGCGGTTCGAATACTGGCACATCTGGGGAGCCTGCCGCGGCGACGGATGTCGCTGCATCCATTTGCCGTAATATGTTGATATTACAGTAGTTAGTCCACAAATCCACAAAGGACCATTGAAACCTCAATGGTGCTCGTGTCGGTGATGAATGTCCGGCACATGCGCATGCTCATGTTGCAATGTTTCATGTTTGTGAGCGTGCGAATGTCTCTCGGAGGAGCGCTCAACGCTGTCGTCATGTGTATGACCATGATGTTCATCGTGGGTATGCGGATGCTCATGCAGAACATTGGTATGAAGATGCAGATGACCGTGGCTTTCCCTGAGAAGCAAGAATGCCCCCAGGAGCATCACTGGAACCGAAATAAGAAACTGCACAGAGGGCAGGTAGCGGAAAGTGATGAAGGACACAAGTGCACCCAGAAAAGGGGCCGTACCGAACAGTGCGCTTGCGCGCGATGAACCAAGGTCTCTGAGAGCGAGGATGAAGAGGAGAAGGCTTACACCGTAGCTGAGACAACCTAGTAACATGGCGAGAAAAGCAGTTGAGTACGACGTTAACGAGGAGCCAGTCCAGAAGGACAACGCCAACGCAAAGCTCCCAGCTCCTAACCCCTTGATGACAACGATCATGACCGGGTCTTTTCCCGATATATGTCTTGTCAAATTGTTGTCGATGCCCCAGAGAAAGCACGCGGTGAGCACCCCCAATGAACCAAACGACAGTCCCAATGCTGCACCTCTATCAACCGTCAAGATCAAACTTCCGATTGTAATTACTGCAACGGCCAACCACAGACGTCGGCCTGCCTGCTCCTTGAAGAAAACAGCAGCAATAAACGTTGTGCTCACAGCTTCAAAGTTTAGAAGGAGAGAGGCCACAGCGGCGGGCGTGCTTGATAGTGAATACATCAAGACGGCAGGTGCCAGCAAGCCCCCGCATATCACAGCTCCGACCAGCCAACCAACATCATCTCTTCTGAGAGCCGCTTGTCTGCGGTCCGGTCCGGCAAGAAACCGTTGTGACAGTCTGAAAAGGAGCAAGCCAAGACCGCTGCCAAGATACAGCAATCCTGACAACTGCAGAGGCTGAAGGCTTCTTAGCAGTAGTTTGGCAAACGGGGCACTGGCACCGAAGAGCGCCGCCGCCAACAAAGCATAGAGTTGTGCTTTCGTTCTCATCAATGCGCCATTCGTCTTGATAAACGCTGGGATTTGGCAGTCTCTAATCGGCACCACGCATAGGGCGCATCATATCATAGACTTCGAATTGATGTGCAGGGTTCTCTTTACCGTCGGAAAAGGTGCAAGGTCAGTCTGCCTCGTAGGGCGATGCCCCCAATCTGTGCAACAAAAAGGAACACCCCTTCCAGCTACGGTGCTAACCGAAGTTGGAAGGGGTGGGGGGACCTCGGCCGGGGGTGAAGGGCCGTGAGGTCAGCTAGTCGCTCTTGTTGATGGTGAAGTCAAAGCTTGGATCCAGCGTCCTGATCTCCCCTGCAATCTGATCGAGCTTCTTCTGGAGGTGCTCAGCCCCGGTTTTCTTCCATTCCGAGTAAACGTCGAGAAGCAAGTTCTGCTTTTGCTTTATTAGTTCCTTCTTTCCCTCTGTGTCTACGGTCCTCTCAAGGTGGTAGACCTCTCCCTTGGAAAGTTTGTTCATGATGGAGGAGTATTCGCCCCTCAAGTGCGAGAGGATTCTTGCGTATCTGTCAAAGCCCACCGAAAGTTTCTCCAGCACTTCGGAGATTGGCGGGTTTTTCTTGTGTACTTGCTGACTGTAGGTGTACGCGAAATGGTAGTAGGCCTTTCCTCTGCCAATGGAGGCCTCTTCAGACGGTCGGGCCTTGTCTCGTGTTTTGCCCAGTATCAGTGCCGGATTGTCGAAAATTCCGACCGAGACGAGAAGAAAATCTGCGTTGGTCTTGTAGATCGTGTATTTCAGTCTCGCGTCCGTCGAGTTTGCCAGGCGCTGAAACACCTCGGTGTCGTACTTGAGGAGAGAACTCTTCGCTCTCTCAACGTACTGTGGATTGATGAACGAGTTCAATAGCTGCGCGAGATAACCGCTGACGTCTTCATCGTAGCAATCACGGTTGGGAAGAGGGCCTGTCTGTACTTTCGAGTAGAGGAGGCAGTGCATCATGAAAAGGTAAGTCGGCTGCAGTTTCCTGTTCCTGGTTGTGAGTTCTGTGTAACGTGTTCTTCTGGGTTCCATCTGGTTCCTCCGGGCTCTGCTGCAGTCAACCTGCAGAATTCCAGATTCCAAATGGTAGGTAGAGCAACTAGCATGCCACGCGCCCTGCCCCTCCGCTTTCTACTTCCTTGTGTTGCAGCGAGTTAAGACGTCTGTATTTGGACGGAATCGGGTGCGCGCTCGAAAGAGAGGAGCAGAGCGGAACTTTCATCAATTCACTTGGAAAAATCCCGCAATGGGGTTCAGGCCGGCTTGGTTGTGATTCGTCCCGCCACGTGTGTCGAGGAAGTTGCTCGGTTCGAAACTCGACGGCGGTCCGGCACGAGCAAAGGGCTTCTCGCCCGCCACGCTAGGCCGCCGCCGGGCCGTAGCGTTTTATGCAATCAGGCTTGCGAAGTGCAACGGACGACTCTCTCCGCGATGCGGTCCCCATAGACTGCCGCTCAGTCACGTGCGCGTAGTGTGTTGCAGATCAATGCACTAGCTTTGTCGGTCGGCGTCGCGGTTGGTGGCATACTATCTGCTACTGGTTAGAGCGTACCATTGTGTCCAGCTGATCGAGCGAGGCTTAAGAGGGGTTTCTTAGCGATGGCAACTGACGCTAACGACGTAAGCTCCGGGACAAACTCGGGTGGGCGGGGCGGCCACGCTCCTGCTCGCACTACAATAGCACTCAGAATTCGAGTCAATCGTATCTTCGTCGACGTACAATCAGTCCACGGTTGCACTGAAATCGAGAGGTTGAGCAGAATCCCCGGCGCTCCCAAGAGCGTGACGGGCTTGATTCTTTTCATGGGTGAGGCCGTCCCCCTTATTGATCTCTTTGGAGGATCGACCGTGTGCTCGACTCCCGGCGGATTGACGCAACGGAGAAAGGCGGACGAGTACGTTGTGATCTTTTCAATAAGAGGAATCAGGTTCGCCGTTAGAGTAGATGAGCCTCCCCAAATGTGCACGGACATGAGTGCGTTTGAGATTGCCGGAGGCAACGTCTGCCATATGCGAACACGGCATCTCGAGCGCCTGTTTGATCTCCGCCTTGCTCGAGTGAAGAACATGGCTCCTGCCGAGAGCGACTCTCGCACCGGAAACAACCCCGAAGCCAAAAGCGACTCTCACGGGATAGAACAGACGGAACAAACGGCGGCGAAGTCAATCACCGATCTCTGCTGCGCTACTTGAGGAGTGATAAAATGGAAGAGGCACTGAAGAAGAGACTGATTCTGTTTGCGTTCGTACCGCTTGTGATTGTGCCCCTCGTCTTGGTTGGCACTCTGTGGTTCGCCACCGGGTGGTACCCTTCCTCGTTGTGGGTTGCGTCCAAGGGGTGGGAGACAAAAGTGGTGCTCGGAGCGCTTGCCGTTGCCGTGGCGTTTATCGTGGTCGAGCTCCTGGTGCTCCTTTACGTTGCGCGCGTCGCAGGCAGAGGAGTGAGGTGTCTTCTGAAGGTGGCGGAAAGTACGAAACTGCCCGAGAGCGGTCTGCCCGGCCCACTCAAGGAAGACGTCGAGTTCAACGTGCTTGCAAGGCGAGTTGAACAGCTCAGCAGAGGCAACAAGGATCAGGCCGCCGTCTCACGCAGACTCTCCCATCTCGAGGAAGAGCTTGCGAGGATAGGCAACTCAGTCGAAGAGGTCTTGATAGGTTCGCCGTTTGTGCCCCTTCCCGAATCGGAAGGTGCCACGGAAAGGCTTGTGTCTCTCATCAACAGGATGCTACCCGAGTTCTCCGAACTTCGCAAGGCGTCCGTGAAAGAGATGCGCACCGTCGAGAAAGACCTGGGCGAAACCAGAGAAGCCAGTCAACAACTGGCGGCTCACGCCGAAAGAAGTTTTCTCGAATCGACGGAAGTTCTCGTTGCGGCCAGAGAAGTATCGAGACTCGTTGCCGAGGCCAGGGAGAAGCTCCACGCAATCGCAGGCAAGTCCGAAGAGAAACCGGGGGCGAAGCTGCAGAAGGAGAGCATTCGCGATGCAGTGACAAGAGTCGTCGAAACCGCCGCGAGGGGCATCGAGGAACTCAGCAAGGGACTCATGAAGGCGAGTGCCCTCTCGAGAAGCTCGGAGCGAATAGCGAACAGGGCCTCGGTTCTTGCACTCAACGTTGCAGTTGAGGCGGCGAGGGCGTCGTTGCCGGGTATGAATGTTCTGGCCGAAGAAATACGTAGGCTGGCGGAGTTCGCAAGAGGTTGTAGCGACGACAGCGCGGTTATTGTCAAGGAGATAGAAACGAAGGTTGACGCCGTGGTCCGCGCCATCCACATCTCTCAAGAAGAAGTGAGAATCAAGACGCGTACCCTCGGCTTCGGACCAGACGAGCAGGCACAGGAGAGCGGGGAAGCCGACGCCGAGCTCGAACGGATAACGTCGAGGCTCGACGATACGGTGGGAAAGCTTCTTTCCAAAGTGCAGGAGCTCTCGAGGCTCACCGAAAAGGCTTCGCGCGAGGCCGAGCGCGTGAGTCGTAAGGCCGTGGCCGTACACGATCAGACGAAGGCTCTCGCGGAAGGGGAAAGTTGGAAGAGCCCCTCCACGATGGCGGAGCCGTCTCGCATTGAAACGCTCTCCAATGATGATTTCCTCATCGGAGATTGAGCAGCAGAAGAACCGGAAGGAGAGTAATTGTGAACGATCGTGAGTCTCTCCGGCACGACGGTGACGACGCCAAGAGAGAGAATGAAACGTATCTCGTTCTCGAGACTCATGGAGAGCTTTATGCAGTGAGGTGGGCACTCGTGAGGCAAGTAGGTATGCTGCTACAGACCGAGATTGATGCTTCGCAGGTGCCGTCACAGGTTCAGAGGGATGGCCTCGCGCTTCCGGTCTACTATCTGTGGGAGCTCGTGGGACTGAAGCCGCCGGTGGAGAAAGCGATGGAGATTCCCGCGGTCTTTCTCGAAGAGGAAGACCGGCGGGCAGTTCTTGTTCCAGAAAGAATCCTTTGGAAACAGGAAGCAACCCTTCAGGAACTGCCGCAGTGGCTGGACAGAGCCCCCATCGTCGTGGGAGCGATAGTGCTTGGGAGCGGCGTTGTCGTCATCGTACTGGGACCAATTGGAAACAATTCTGTGTGCGAGAAGGCAGCGTGCACAACGGAGCGTAGTTCATAACCAATGACAGACGTGAAGGATAACATGGCAGTTTCCACCGGCGAGCGCTCCAAGAAGAAAAAGGTGCTCGTGGCCGACGACGACCCCAGGGTGGTCGAGCTTCTTCACATCACCCTTTCCCAGAACGGATACGATGTCCTGTCCGCGGTTGATGGGCGAGAGGCCCTGGAAGTCGCAGACAAACACAGGCCGGACGTGGTCATTCTTGACGTGAAGATGCCCAAGGCAGACGGGTATGAAGTCTGCGCGGCGCTCAAAGCAAGCAGCACCGGGTGCCGCCCGCCCGTGATACTGATCTCGGGTCAGTGCGACGCCACCTCGAGGCTCGAGGGCCTCTTGAAAGGTGCCGACGATTTTCTGATGAAACCCTTCTCGCCGAGAGAGCTTATTGCAAAAATAGACAAGGCCTTGAAAGGCTTCGAAGACAGCAAAATCCTTACGGACGTCAGCGTCAAGCTGGAAAAGGAAATCAAGCGCGGCGAACAGGAACTCGAAAAGGTCAACAACGAGCTCAAGAGGCTGCTTTACAGCAAGGACACTCTCATAGGTCTCAGCCAGCAACTCAACAGTTGCCTCAGACTCGAGGCCCTTCTTGACACTTTTCTTCTCACCGTCGTCGGTCAGTTGCGCGTGGAAAGCGCGTGTTTTTTCATAGCAAAGGGTTGGGATTCCAGGGTGTTGGTCCATTCTCTCTCCAAGGGTGTGAGGCCCGGGCTCGTCGAGCATCTCCAGATTCTCTTTGACAGTTCCCTCGGTTCCATACTCGCCTCGCACGAGAAGCCGCTCGGCATCGACGAGCTGGAGAGCTGTCCAGGCGCCGGCGATCAGGTGAAAGCGATTGCCGCGGCGGGCTTCATACTGTGCCATCCCATCCACGTGAGAGGACGCTTGATTGGAGCCCTTCTGCTCGGTGAAAGGGTGCACGGGAATGGTTTCACCGAGCTTGACATGGAGATGCTGGCAAGCCTTTCCAGTTCCGCCGGCATCGCCATCGAGAACGCGCGACTCTACAACGAGCTCCAGGAAACTTACGTCGCCACAATCAAAGCCTTCGTGAACACGATCGAGGCGAAGGACCCCTACACCCGCGGCCATACGGAACGGGTTGCCGAATATGCAACGGCGATCGCGGAAGGCATGGGTCTTGGCCCCGACGAAATAGAGAACATAAGGTTCGGTGCGATTCTCCACGACATCGGCAAACTCGGAGTCTACGAACAGATTCTCTGGAAGCCCACGGCTCTGGATGAAGAGGAGTGGAAGATCGTGAAGAGTCACCCGGAGACGGGCGCCTCCATCCTGACCGGTATCAGGTTCCTTGAGAAAGCAATCGACATAGTGAGGCACCACCACGAACGTCTGGACGGAAAAGGTTATCCTGATGGGTTGAAAGGGGACGCGCTTTCTCTGTACGCGCGCATAGCATGCGTGGCGGACAGCTTCGATGCCATGACGAGCGATAGAGCGTACAGGGACGCGCTTTCCGTTGAGGAAGCTCTTGCTCAGATGGTGGAGAAATCCGGCACTCAGTTCGATCCAACAGTGACCAAGGCTTTCGCTAAACTCATCAAGGCAGGCAGCGTCAAGATCGGATAGCGCTCACGTGTCCGATGGCCTCCATTCGGGAGCGTCCGCCTGCGCCAGGATCCCGAATCGAGAACAGCGTTGATACTCTTTGTGAACTCCGTTCACCGTTCAGATTCTCGACCCGCCCGCCCCGATCAGACGAGTTCCCACCCAAGGTCTCTCTTCTCAACCGTAATCCGCTGCAACTGCATTAACTAGAGAATCCACGTCCGACCCTCCACAATCGCGCCGCGCCGTTAATTTGCGCCGGAGAAAGGCACGTTTGTTGCCTTAAGGGTATTTGTTCTTGAGGGGGCCAGGTTATCCTCTGGCAGGGTGGTTGCTGTGAACGTGGTTGGGTAGTGCTTCAGGCACGGGACGGCCTGCGCCCCCACTCTCAGAAGCTGGGGCCAAGCAAGTGGCGGATTTCTCCCAAAAACATATTGACTTTGAGACTCTTGGCGTGTATCAATGACTTCTTTGGAATGGAACCCATTTCATCCCTGTTGCCGTACTCCAAGAAAATCTCACGCCAACGCTAACATGCGGGGATGCAAACAGTTATGGGGAAGAAGCCAGACGAGCGATATGCCATGCTTCGGCAGGCAGGGCTAGTCACGCTGATACCCTTTCTTCTCCTGGTCTCTCCTGTTGTGGGCTACTACATAGGGCGGTTTCTCGACAAGAGATTCCACACCTCTTTTCTGTGGATTGCGTTCCTCGTGCTGGGCTTTGTCGCCGGCGCGAGGGAGGTTTACAGAGTCATTGTGAGGGTCGGCAGAGAAACCGAGTCCGGTGATCAATGAACCTGCCCGTGGATCGCGGAGCTTCCCGATTTGGATTCTGAGTTTTTGACAAGGGTCGTCAGAACAAGCGCGCTGGTTGCACCCCTGGTTGCTCTTTTCCTTGCGACCTACGTTTCTCCAGCAAGCGGATCAGGTTTTCTCCTGGGGGCGCTCTGGGGCATGCTCAATCTTCTCGTCACCGTCTCTCTGGTCGAAACCCTGTTTGGCAGCGAGAACCCCGGCACGGCCAGGGTCGCAGGGATCGCGCTTGTCAAGTTTCCGGTCCTCTATTCTTCAGGTTTTCTCCTCATGAGAGTCGGGGTTTTCCCGGTCGGGAGCCTCGTCTCGGGCTTTTCTCTGGTGTTGTCGATTATTCTCCTCAAGGCTTTAGGCACTCTTGCAGCCGAGCGAGTTGGCGCGAGGAGACGGCGAACGTACGCCTGAATGTTCAGGCATGGTCCTGCTCTGTGACGGAGGAACGGTGCCTCTTCTCGACATAGTCGCGGCTTCAGAGAAAACGGGAGCGGGTCCCCAGGGTCCGCCGGAGCTTCCGAACATAGTCACAATCATCTACGACAAGTTCGGTTCCGCGCCCTTTGCCCAGTTCCTTCACCACTGGGAAAACGTGGTCTTTTCGTTTCTCATCGCCGTTTTTCTCGGCGTGCTGTGCTTTCTTGCTTCCAGAAGGCCTCGAGTTGTCCCCGGGGGTCTCCAAAACCTCCTGGAAATGATCGTCGAAGGGATCAGCAATTTTGTGTGTGGCATACTCGGAGAGGAAGGGAAAAAGTACGTTCCCTTCCTGGGGACCTTGTTCATTTACATTTTCTGCATGAACATGTTTGGACTCATCCCGGGAATGAAATCGCCCTCTTCGAGCATCAACACGACCGCGGCGCTGGCCATCACAGTTTTCATCTACGTTCAGTACACGGGAATAAGGAATCTTGGCGTTCTGGGGTACATCGATCATTTTGCGGGACGTCCGCGCGACGTTGCCGGCATCTTGCTTGTTCCGCTGATGTTGCCTATGCACGTAATCACGGAGCTGGCGAAGCCGCTCAGCCTTTCGGTGCGACTTTTCGGCAACATTCTGGGAGAAGACGTTCTCATCGCCGTTTTCGTGGGGTTGGGAATCAGTATCATGGCATTTCTGAATCTGCCCGTCGGAATCCCGCTTCATTTGCCGTTCGTGTTTCTTGCCATGTTGACGGGCGCCATCCAAGCGCTTGTGTTTTCTGTTTTGAGCACTATATACTTCCTCATGATGTTTCCTCACGACGAGCACTAGCGAAGGGAGGTTGGAAAATGACTTTTCAGAGTGCGCTCGGCTTTTCAGTTCCGCTGGCTGTCTCTATAGCCGCGTTGGGTTCCGGACTGGCGCTCGGGAAGATGGGTGCGGCGGCGATGGAAGCCATAGGAAGGCAACCCGAGGCTGCCGGGAAGATCCAGCTCGGCATGATCATCGGTTTCGCCTTCATCGAGGCTCTCACGATCTACGCGCTTGTGACGATGTTCGTTCTTCAAGGCAGGATCGGTTAGAGCATTTCGATCGACGCGTCTGGACGTGCTTCCTACGCGATGTTCGGCGACGTTGGCGCCATTCTAACAGAAAGGCGGCAGGGCTTGCCCTGTTGAAGTGATTCATGCAACTTGAGTATGGTCAGATAGTGACCCAGATCCTCGGCTTCTTGATTGTCCTCTGGATAATGAAGCGATTCGCCTGGAAACCTCTGCTGCGAATGCTTGAAGATAGGAAAGAAAGGATTCGCTCGGAGCTGGAAGAGGCGGAACGGCGAAAGGAGGACGCGGGAAAACTCCGGCAGCAATACGAGGACAAGCTCAAGTCAATCGATGCGGAAGCCAGGGCAAGACTCCAGGAAGCCGTGAAGAATGCGCAGAAGGTCGCTTCCGAGATAAAGGAGGAAGCACGCGCCGACGTCAAGGAGATGCTTGGTCGCGCGCGCGATGAAATCGAACGAGACCGTGCCCAGGCGCTCGCGGAGTTGAGAAACGAAGTCGTGAACATGGCCGTCAGAGCCTCCGAGAAGATTCTGCGAGAGACTCTGGATGTCGAGAAACACAGAAAGATGATTGCTGATTTCATAGAGAATCTGGAACAAGTAGATGCAAAGTCGAAGCGCTTCTAGGAAATACGCGGAGGCACTGTTTCGCTTCGCCGACGATACAGACGACATCGACGCGGTGCGAGCGGACCTGGAGAGTCTTGCCGGCCTGCTCCGTCGCACGCCCGCGCTGCACTTGTTCGTCGAGTCTCCGGACGTTAAGGACGCGGAGAAGGTGGCCCTCTTTGAGAGCACATTCCAGGGGAGAGTGAAGAACTCGACGTGGCTATTTTTGCTGCTGCTCCTCAGGCGAAAGAGGATTGCCTTGCTTCCCGAGATTCTTTCAGAGTACACGCGGATGGACGAAGAAAGAAAGGGCATCAAGAAAGTCTTGATTGTGTCCGCCGTGCCTCTGGAAAAGAAGGAGACGGAGCTTCTGACCTCGAGGCTACAGACCTTGACCGGCCAGACCATACTGATCGACACAAAGGTGGATCGCTCCATAATCGGTGGCATCGTTGTTTATCTGGACGGAAAAGTCATAGACGGAAGCATGCGCACAGAACTGGAAGAGTTGAAGGGTAAGCTTCTTGCCGCGTCAATGAACTGAAGGGACCGACGCGGGGAGAGAGATTGCGGTTGCGCGGACACAGTGAAATTACAATTGCGTGGGTACCCCGAGCTTACAGTTGCAGACGAGTTGAAGAAGATAACTCCAAGGAGAGTCCATGGCGTTTAGACCCGAAGAGGTAAGCACGGTCATCCGGCAGGAGCTCGACAAGTACAGAGGCAAGCTCGAAATGAAAAGCGTCGGCACCGTCGTTCAGGTGGGCGACGGCATAGCCAGAGTCTGGGGCTTGGACGACGTCATGATGGGAGAGCTTGTCAAGTTCTCGGATGGCACGATGGGGATGGTGCTCAACCTTGAAATAGACACCGTCGGGCTCATCCTGTTCGGCTCGAACGAGAAGATCAGGGAAGGCGACATCGCCACAAGGACCGGCACCGTCGCTCAGGTTCCCGTCGGTGAAGAACTGTTGGGAAGGGTCGTGAACGCGCTCGGCCAGCCGATCGACGGAAAGCGACCCCTGGCGACCAAGAAATTCCGGCCGCTCGAATTCAGGGCTCCCAACGTGATCGAACGAAGACCCGTCCAGCAGCCGGTCCAGACGGGAATCAAAGCAATAGACTCTATGATTCCGATCGGACGGGGGCAGAGGGAGCTTATGATAGGTGACAGGCAGACCGGGAAGAGCGCGATCGCCATAGACGCCATCATCAATCAAAAAGGGCAGAATCTCTATTGCATCTATGTGGCCATCGGCCAGAAAGAATCCAACGTCGCCCGAATAGTCAAGATTTTGGAAGACCGCGGGGCGATGGAGTACACGATCGTGGTCGTGGCCACGGCCAGTGAACCCGCTCCGATGCTTTACATTGCGCCTTACGCCGGTTGCGCGATGGGAGAAGAATTTCTTTACACCGGCAGGGATGCCTTGATCATATACGACGACCTCTCCAAGCACGCACAGGCCTACAGACAACTCTCCCTGCTCTTGAGAAGGCCGCCGGGAAGAGAGGCATACCCCGGTGACATTTTCAATCTGCACGCGAGACTCCTTGAACGTTCTGCGAAACTGAGCGACGAACTTGGAGGAGGTTCCCTGACCGCCATTCCCTTTATCGAAACCCAGGCGGGTGATATCTCTGCATACATTCCCACCAATGTCATCTCGATAACCGATGGACAAATATATCTTGAGAACGACCTTTTCTATTCTGGTGTAAGACCTGCCATCAACGTCGGAATATCCGTATCGAGAGTCGGAGGCAAGGCTCAGACCAAGGCCATGAGAAAGGTGGCCGGCAGGTTGAAGCTCGACCTCGCCCAATACTACGAACTCGCAGCCTTCGCGCAATTCGGCGCAGACCTGGACAGAGTGACGCTTTCGCAGCTTGGGAGAGGGCAGCGAGTGGTCGAAATACTGAAGCAGCCGCAGTACGAACTAATGTCGCTCGAGAGGCAGGTGGCGATAATTTACGCCGTCGCGGGGGGGCACCTCGATGAACTGCCGGTTGATTCCGTGAGGCAATTCGAGAAAGAGTTCCTGGCCTTTCTGGACAACGAATTTCCCGACGTACCACACGAAATAAGAAGATCGAAGGATCTGACCGAGGAAGTGGAGACAAAACTCAAGAAGGCTCTCGTCGAATTCACTGCGAAATTCAAGGCGAACCTCCAATTCGCGGCCCAGGCGGAAAAGGCGTCTGAAGAAGGTACGGTACGTGCCTGATAGATAGACGACTCCAGATTCCGAGTTTCAACAAAGAGGACGGGCAGAAAACGTGCAGTCTCTGCGCGACATACGAAGACGCATCAAGAGCATAAGTAGTACGCGCCAGATCGCCAGGGCCATGGAGATGGTTTCCGCGGCAAGGTTCAGACGCGCGCAGGAACGCCTTCTCTCGGCGCGACCCTACGCGGAAGGTCTGGAGGCCATGGTGAAACGAGTGTGCGCGAAGTCTGCCGACGCGACTCATCCGCTTCTTGTCCGGAGAGACAAGAAATCTGTCGGGATTTGCGTCGTCGCCTCGGACAGAGGGCTGTGTGGCGCGTTCAATGTAAATGTGATTCGCGAGGCGGAGCGGCTCGCGCGCCAGATCGTGAGAGATGCGGTCCGGGAGGGAACTAACGCAGGAGACAAGCAGCCCACGCAAGTTCGCTTCCTGCCGGTTGGGAGGAAGGCCCTGCTGCATTTCAGACGAAAGGAAGCGAGACTGTTGCACTCCGTCCCAGAGATCGGTGCTTTCGCGGATGGAAGTCTGGCGACCACGTTCACGAGCAAGTTGATCGACTTCTACGTGGGAGGAATGCTCGACGAAATATGGCTTGTGTTCACACATTTCATTTCCTCCGGTTCGAGGCAGGTCATTACGTCCCGGCTCCTTCCTCTCGACCTCGCAGGCAGCGAAACCGCCGGCGGCGGGTATGAATATATCTACGAGCCGGACGCCCGGATGCTTCTGCAAGCGCTTCTGCCGAAGTACGTAACAACGAAAGTGTTTACGACGTTTGCCGAGTCTTGTGCTTCCGAGCATTCGGCGCGCATGGTGGCGATGAGCTTTGCGACCAAGAACGCCGACGACATGGTCGACACTCTGACGCTTCTTGCCAACAGAGCTCGACAGAGTTCGATCACGAGAGAGATAGCAGACATCGTCGGAGGGGCGGAACTGCTGAGATAGACTGACAACGTAAAAAGAACTCATTGTGAGTGGTTCTGGAGGAGTTGATGGAACGAACTGCGGCTGACGTTCCGAAGGGCACGAAATTCGGGAAGGTTGTTCAAGTAATCGGACCGACCGTTGACGTGCAATTTGATGGAGAAGATCTACCCGAGATTTACAATGCGCTCAGAGTGGTGGACGAGAAACGCGGCATAGATCTGACGCTGGAGGTGGCGCTGCATCTGGGGGACAACATCATCCGCTGCATCGCCATGGCCACGACTGACGGCCTCGTGAGAGGCATGAAAGTCATTGACACCGGTGGTCCCATCACGGTTCCGGTCGGCGAGCAGACTCTCGGCAGGATCTTCAACCTTACCGGCGACCCGATAGATAACCTCGGGCCGGTCCCCCATCCCGAGAAAAGATACCCCATTCATAGAACGCCTCCGTCGTTTGAAGACCAGGAAACCAAGACGGCCGTGTTCGAGACGGGCATAAAGGTCATTGATCTGCTCGCGCCTTATCCCAAGGGTGGCAAGATAGGCCTTTTTGGCGGAGCCGGGTTGGGCAAGACCGTTATTCTCATGGAACTCATCAGAAGCATTGCGACGGAGCACGGCGGCTATTCCGTGTTTGGAGGAGTGGGTGAGAGGACCAGGGAGGGAAACGACCTCTGGCTTGAAATGCGGGGGTCGGGAGTTCTTTCGAAGACCGTGCTTGTTTTTGGCCAGATGAATGAGCCTCCGGGCGCACGACTGAGAGTAGGCTTGAGCGCAGTAACCATGGCCGAGTATTTCCGTGACGAGGAGAACCAGGACGTCTTGCTTTTCATAGACAACATCTTCCGTTTTGTTCAGGCGGGCTCGGAGGTTTCGGCTCTCTTGGGAAGGATGCCTTCGGCTGTCGGCTACCAACCCACTCTCGGCACGGAGATGGGTGAGCTGCAAGAGAGAATCACTTCAACCAAGACCGGATCCATTACTTCAGTCCAGGCCATCTACGTTCCCGCGGACGATTTGACGGACCCCGCCCCCGCCACCACCTTCTCTCACCTTGACGCAACGACGGTGCTCTCCAGGAAGATCTCACAATTGGGCATTTATCCTGCCGTTGACCCCCTCGATTCCACCTCCAGGATTCTCGACCCCAGAGTCGTGGGCGAGAGGCATTACAACGTCGCTCGCGCCGTTCAAAAGGTGCTGCAGAGATACAAGGACCTTCAAGACATCATAGCGATTCTGGGAATCGACGAGCTTTCCGAAGAAGACAAGACCATCGTCGCAAGGGCGAGGAGAATTCAGAGATTCCTCTCGCAGCCATTCCTCGTCGCCGAAGCATTCACGGGCAGACCCGGGAGATACGTAAAGATCGAAGACACGGTTCGGGGTTTTGAAGAGATAGTGGACGGAAAACACGACGACGTTCCCGAGTCTGCGTTCTTCATGGCGGGCACGATTGAGGAAGCCTTGGTGCAAGCCGAGCAAGTGAAAAAGGCCGCAGGATGATCGGTCGGACGGGAACGCTAGTTTTTGGGCCGGCGGCACGAGACACACGATGAGTG
Organism: Candidatus Eisenbacteria bacterium; assembly: GCA_026388185.1. NCBI lineage: Bacteria > Candidatus Eiseniibacteriota > Candidatus Eiseniibacteriota bacterium. Next base: position 22,542 of record JAPLKG010000004.1, read on the forward strand.
ATGTTTTTCACCTAAGAATGCTCACGCTCGAAAAAGTGATCTACGAAGGCAACATCATTTCTCTTGTCGCGCCTGGCTTGGATGGCTACTTCGGAGTCCTGGCGCATCATGCCCCTCTTATCGCGGCCCTCAAACCAGGCAAGCTAAGCCTGAAGGCCGACGAACGAAGCGCCGAAAGAGTCTACGCCGTGAGCGGCGGTTTTGTCGAAGTGTCGGCAAACTCGGCCGTCCTGCTCGCCGATGCGATTGAAGAAATTCGTGACATCTGAGCACGTTCCGAAAGTGTGGGTCACCCTTGCTCGTCCTGGGAATCGAAACCTCGTGTGACGATACCGCTGCGGCTGTAGTGCGCGACGCCCGACACGTACTTTCAAGCGTGGTTTCCTCGCAGTCGATACACAGGCTCTACGGTGGAGTTGTCCCGGAGATTGCCTCGAGACAGCACGTGAGACTCATTGTTCCCACGGTGAGGACGGCTCTTGCCGAAGCAGGTGTGGAGCTTGAGAACGTCGATGCCATCGCCGTCACCAAGGGTCCCGGCCTCATTGGTTCCCTCTTGGTGGGACTTTGTTTTGCAAAAACCCTGTCCTTTGCACAGGGGAAACCCTACATTGGTATCAATCACATTGAAGCTCATCTCTTTGCTCCGTTGGTGGAAACAGATCAGCTTGAGCCGCCTTTCGTCGGTCTTTGCGTTTCAGGTGGTCACACAGAGCTCATGTACGTCAGAGGATTCGGCGACTATGAACTACTCGGTTCCACCGTGGACGATGCTGCCGGTGAGGCAATAGACAAGGTCGCCAAGATGCTCGGACTCGGTTTTCCCGGAGGGCCCGAGATTGAGGCTCTTTCGTCTTGTGGCGATCCCGACCGGATAGCTTTTCCCAAAGCCAGGCTCAAGCGCAAGGGATTCGACATGAGTTTCAGCGGCATCAAGACCGCCGTCAAGTACTTCATCGAGCGTGAGGCGCCGCTTGACGAAAAACTGAAGGCGGACGTGGCCGCCTCGTTTGAGAAAGCCATAGTTGGTGCTCTCGTCGAGAAGCTCGTCGAAGCGTGTCGTTCAAGAAACGCGACACGAGCAGTGGTCGCCGGAGGTGTGGCCCGCAACCGTGCTCTCAGAGAGGCGGCACAGAGGGCCTGCGCGGCCCTCGGCGTGCGATTGATAGTGCCTTCGCGCGAGCTTTGCTCTGACAACGGCGTCATGGTGGCAGTCGCCGGCACTCTCAGACTGTGTCGGGGAGAAACCTCCTCTCTTGCTCTCGCAGCCTCTTCCACCTTCGAGGAACTTCTTGAAATAGAACGAAGTTAGCCTCCCGCGTTGCGTCATGCGATGTGACTTGCAACCTGCAACACCTACCTCGCCAAAACGGCCTTCCGGTTCTCACAAATCCCGTTCTAGTATCTTATAATTCGTTGTTAATGAAATAGATACGTCGGGTCGCCAGCAAAGACACCGGAGACTGCGGCTGGCACGGATATTGCGTTCCCAAAACTACGGCGCTAAGACAAAATCTATACAGCGATCATATGGGGACTTCCGTTTTTGGAGGATACGTTGTGGCCCAGAGAATACTTGTGGTCGAGGATGACCCGAACATCCGCCAAGTGCTAAAGCTACAGCTCGAAGGCGCGGGCTACGATGTCGGAGCCGTTGAGGACGGCCTGAAGGCCATCGAAGAAGTCTCACGCCTCGTTCCCGAATTGATACTGCTGGACGTCATGATGCCCAAGATGGACGGCTACGAGGTGTGCAGGAGGCTCAAGGCCAAGTTCGAGACGAGCCGTATTCCGGTCATAATGCTCACGGCCAAGTCTACACCGATCGAGAAGGTAGAAGGCTTTGAGTCCGGAGCCAACGACTACGTGACCAAACCGTACGCCGTGAAGGAACTGCTGGCTCGCGTCAAGGCCGTACTACACTGGAGCAAATTACAGCGCGAGGCGAATCCGCTCACCGGTCTTCCGGGAAACTTCTCGATTGAGAACGAGGCCAACGCGAGAATCAATTCCGGAGCACCTTTTGCGTTCGCAGTCTGTGACATAGATTCCTTCAAGGCCTTCAACGACTTCTACGGCTACCACAGGGGCGACGATGCCCTGAAGATGACGGCCGCCATCTTGCTGAAGGCCGTGGAGGAAAAGGGCACCGGCAAGGATTTTGTCGGTCAAATCGGCGGTGACGATTTTGTTTACATAACGTCGCCGCACAACGCCGAACTGATAGGTGAGCAAGTAACGGCTGAATTCGACCAGAGGGTTCAGTTCCTGTACAACAGCGAGGATCGTAGGAAAGGTTACCTCGAAGTCAGAAACCGTCGCGGTGAAATAGAACGCTTTCCGATCATTTCGATAACAATCGCCGTGGTCAAGAGTGATCGCTACGTCATAGAGCACGTTGCAAAGCTCAGCGACATTGCCTCGGAACTCAAGACCTACGGGAAGTCTCTGCCCGGTAGTGTAGTCGTAAGCGAGAGAAGAACCGAACAACAGAAGGCACCTGCCTCGAAGACTGGAACATAGGAAGGTAACGAGATGTTCGCGCACGCGCCCTTCGGTCTTACATCAGGACTGGTCCCTTCGCTGCTATTGCTGTTCGATATAGTCCCGGGCGGTCGCTCTCCCCTGGCGTCTACTACATTAGCGGGTGTTGCTCTTGTTCCGATAGTCGTCATGCTCGCCGTCTGGGTCGCGATAGTGCAGGGCAAGAACAGAAGGCTCATCGTCACGAAGTCCGGGCTTGACGAGAGATGTATGAAGCTTCTGCACCTCACTGACGAGCTCGAGCTTGCGAGAGAAAGAATCGCGGAGCTTTACAAGTACCAACTGAGCGGGAGCAGGAAACGGGCCGAGAAGCTGACGGGCATCATAGAGGTGGCCTCGACAATAAATTCCAACCTGGATCTCGAGACCGTGCTTCAGGCAATCGTGTCCGCCGTGCGCGAGACACTTGGCTTCAAGATAGTGCTCCTTCGAACACTGAACCCGCAGGAGAATTGCCTTGAGGCAAAGGCGTTCGCGGGACTTGGGTTGGACGCGATGAGAAAGCTCGAGAGCCATCCCGTCAAGACTGAGGAGTTCGAAAGTTGGCTAAGGCCCGAGTTCAGAATAAGTCACTCCTACTTCATCAGCCACAAGTGCAATTTCTGGGACGGCAAGAACGACACGGGCGGGTACGTACCGGACCTGGGCCCGAGAGAAGAAGGTGAATGGCACGAAGAGGACGTTCTCTTCGTCCCCCTCGTCACGAGAGACGATCACCTCATCGCCTATCTTTCCGTTGACGACCCGGCCGACCGAAGGATTCCGTCCATAGAGACGATCGAAATGCTGGAGATCTTCGGTTCTCAGGCGGTCACAGCGATTGAAAACGCCAGACTCTACAGAGAGCTCGAGGAACACGCGAAGCGCGTGGAAGAGGCGGCTCAGAGGATGAAAGAGCTCAACGAGCTCAAATCCAATTTCGTTTCAACGGTCTCGCATGAGCTGAGGACGCCGCTCACGTCGATAAAGGCATACGTTGAGACTCTCATCGAGAACGTTGGTGCCAAGAACGCAACGATGCAGCGCGAATTCTTGGGGATAATCAACGAAGAGACTGAGAGGCTGGCGAGGCTGATCGACGCGATTCTGGATCTTTCGCAACTGGAATCCGGCACGTTCCGGATTCGCAAAGAAGTGTTTGACGTCAACAAAGTCGTAAAGGAAGTGGCAGACATACTTCATTCGATCGTTCAGAAGAGAAACATCACACTGAACGTCGAGTTGCCCGAGAAGGCGGTTCTGCTGGAAGCCGACAGAGACCTGGTGAAACAGGTGATCATCAACCTCTCTGGAAACGCGACCAAGTTCACGCCCGAAGGTGGCAACGTGTATCTGGCAGTGCATTCGGAAGGTCCGATGGTGCGCGTCGTCGTGCAGGACACCGGCGTGGGCATACCGGTGGAGCATCTGGGCAAGATATTCGACCGTTTCTATCAAGTCGACAGCTCCATGGCGAGGGAATACGGCGGGGCGGGGTTGGGCCTCACGATCTGCAAGAGCATCATGGAATGGCACGGAGGCTCGATAGAGGTTGAAAGTCAAGAGGGACAAGGCTCGAAATTCATCGCCGTCTTCCCGCAAAAGGCTTCCGAATCAAAAGCGGTAGCCAACGTTACCGACGATGAAGACCGTACCTCGGAAAGCATAGTGAAACTCACGGTCGAGATGATTGCGGAGGTCATGAACGCCAAGACGGCATCTCTGATGCTGGTCGACGAGGACCTGCAGGAGCTCACGATAAAGGCCGCCCTCGGTCTGGACGACCACGTAGTCAAGAACGCGAGGATAAAGATCGGGGAAAGCATATCGGGTTGGGTTGCCAAGAACGGGAAACCGCTCCTTATCACAAATATCGAGGAAGACCGGAGGTTCGGCAAGGCCAATCATCCGCAGTACGAGACGAAGTCGCTTCTGAGTGTACCGGTTAGCCACGACGGCAAAGTGATCGGAGTACTCAACATAAACAACAAGGTATCGTGCGCGCCATTCACAACCGACGACTCGGTTTTGCTCTCTTGTTTGGCCGAGAGGGTCGGACTCGTTTGCAGTAACATCGAGTCGTACAAGGCGATCAAGCAGCTCGCAGAGAACACGGGCCACGCCCTCAAGGCTCTCATAGTCAACATGCGCAGGAACCGCCTGAAGCTGTGCTCCGGCGCTTTCGTGAACTACGCGGTGGAAGTAGCGAGGCGCATGGGGATGCGCGGGCAAGAGCTGGGTGTGATGGCTTACGTTGCGAGCATACACGACGTGGGAATGGTCAAGATTGGGCGGCGACTCGTCGAAAGCTCGTCTCGGTTCGGTGAGAAGGAGCTGGAATTGCTTCGGAAACATCCGGAAGAAGGCATTGAAATCATGAAGCCCATAGAATTCATGGGACAGGTGAGCGAGCTCATCCTTTGCCACCATGAGAGGGTGGACGGTACCGGCTATCCAAGAGGGCTGCGCGCCTATCAGATTCCACTCGGCTCGAGAATCATGGCCGTCGTGGATGCTTTTGAATCCATGCGCATAGGTAGACCATATCGCGAGCCGCTTGATGAGCTGACCGCCATCGAAGAACTCCGCAAGTGCGCGGGCACCCAGTTTGATGAGGAAGTGGTGGAGACTCTGGCACAGGCTGTGGAAGAAGAGAAGATTGCGGGTGCCGTGGGCATCAAAGTTGCAAGGCATCAAGAGGGTTCGCATGACCGCAAGACGGTTGAAAGCTTGACGGAAGGAGGTTGAGAATATGTCAAAGGGGAAGATTCTAGTAGTGGATGATGAAGTCTATATCGTCCACATACTGGACTTCAGCCTAGGCATGGAAGGTTATGAGGTTGTAACTGCGCTGGACGGCGAGCAAGCGCTCGGCAAGGTCAAGGCAGAAAGACCCGACCTCATAGTTCTAGACATCATGATGCCTAAGCTAGACGGATACGAAACGTGCAAGATACTCAAGGCTGACCCCGAGACAAAGCACATTCCGGTGATTCTTCTATCTGCGAAGGGAAGAAATGTTGACCAACAGATGGGCTTCCAGGTCGGGGCTGACGACTACATCACCAAGCCATTCAGCCCGAGGAAGCTTGTCGAGAGAATAAGTCTGATCCTCGGTCAACCCACCGCGCAACAGGCTGCGAGTTAGCCGGACAGGGGGCATTATGCAGGGACTGCGAACGAGAACCGCGGCTGTTTGGCCTGAAAGAGTCGGCCCGGCCATCAAGCACTTCATTGCGGATCTCGCTACTGCAAGAATCCCAAACTTGGTCCTCTGTCCGGTTTCCGTCTGTCATTTCCTTCCGCCCGAGGGTCGCATAGATACTCGCGACCATCCAGAACCCAGTACTCTACGCTGAGAATCGCAGGGACACCTGCGATCATCCCTCACCCAGTCTTTCGAAGCCGCTCTCCTCTCTATCCTCCCTGTACACAACTTCCTTGTGTTTGGTGAGACTCAACGATAAACTCGACTCCGTGGCAGAAAACGAGTACGTACAAGTAGCCTTTCCAATACCAATTCTCGACACCTTCACTTACATCGTGCCTGAGCACCTTAGGGGCAAGGTTGTGCCGGGTTCTCACATCACAGCCTTTCTCGGCAGGCGCAGGCTCTCCGGATTTGTCGTCGGCACCGAACCGCGCAGTGAGCTCAAAAGCGTGAGACCGATCGAATCGCTCGTAAGGCCGGAGCCCGCCATCGACGCTACCACGCTCGAGCTTGCAGGAAAGGTTGCGGACTACTATCTGTGCCCGTTGGGAGAGATTCTGGCCGCCGCGTATCCCGCCCACGCCGACAAGGGTTTGCGTACTCAGGCCAAAGGGGAAGGAGCGCCTGGCGACGAGACTGTCGCCGGGGCGATCAGCGGGATCGAGGTGGGGCGCAGGATGGGGACAGTCAGCGGGACGACAGTCGGGCGTAGGGTCGCGGTTTCCTCCAAAGACTTCCCGCGCGACCACGATATGGAATCGGATTTGGCGACATATTTTAAGCCACTCCTCGACGCCTCCGGACGAGGAGCACATCGCGTCTTTCTCCTCACTTTGCCAGACCGAGTTCGAGAGAGAATGTATCCCTTCTTAGTCAGTCAGGTCAGACAGGCCGGTGGAAGTGTGATCTTTCTGGTACCGGAGATCTCTGCCTCCGGTGACCTGGTGGAGCTCTTGAAAGAGCGCTTCGGGGACGAAGTGGCGCTCTTCCACAGTAGGCTCAAAATCTCGGAGAGAAAGGCAATCTGGGAGAATACTCGCTCCGGCATGCTGAGAGTTCTAATCGGAACACGCTCGGCAGTCTTTCTTCCCGCTCAAGACCTCAGGCTTATTGTTGTTGAAGACGAGCATGCTGAGCCGTTCAAGCAGGAAGAAACGCCGCGCTACAACGCGAGAGACGTGGCCATTATGAGAAGCCGCCTCGCCGGAATACCTCTGTTGCTGGCTTCCGCCACGCCTTCCGTTGAGAGTTTCTGGGCCGTCAGGCAAGGCGAGTTTGAGCTTCTCGGCGGTGCACCTCTCAAGGCGACCCAGCCAGGAATCAACGTCGTTGACATGAGGAACAGGGAGAACGTGATTCCCCAATCGGAGGAGCTTTCCGTGCCTCTCATTTCGGCAATGGAGAAAGCGCTCGAAGCCCGCAAGCGAGTCCTGCTTTTCTTGAATCGGCGGGGGTTCCACAGGTGGGTGCAGTGCCAGGAATGCGGATTCCTGGAAGTCTGTCCGCGTTGCGAGCTTCCTCTCATCTTTCACTCTGACACCAAGAAGATGGCTTGCCACCACTGCTCCCACGAGATGGAAGCACCGTCCTCTTGCGGAAAATGCGGCGGCACCCGCTTTCGATACGTCGGGGCAGGCGTGGAAAAAGTGCAGACCAGACTCAAGAGATTCTTCCCCGACGCCAAAGTGGCGAGGATCGATCTTGACTCTGCAAGAACCAGAGCCGAAGCAGTTCGGATCGCCGGGAATTTCTCGGGAGGCGAGCTCGACATTCTCATCGGAACGACGATGGTGACCAAGGGGCTGGATCTGGGCGAGATCTCTCTTGCGGGGGTGATTCACGCGGAGGCGCAGCTCAACTTGCCCGATTTCAGGTCGGGAGAAAGGGCCTTTCAGCTTCTCTCGGACGTTGTGTCTTTGGTAGGAGACACATCCGGCGAGGTCATCATCCAGACTTTCAACCCCGACCATCACAGTGTGCGGGCGATATCGCAGCACGAGCCCGGCCTTTTCTACGAACAAGAGTTGAAAGAGCGAGAAGAGCTTGGCTACCCCCCCTTCTCCACGTTGATTGATTTCCACGTGAGTGGTCCCAAGGAGCCGCAAGTCGTGAAAGTAGTGAAGCAGATGAGCACTCGCGTCGCGTCTGTCTGCGACAAGGCCGGGGAGGCGATTCACGTCTTGGGGCCGTCTCCTGCAGTTCCCGCCAGGCTCAAGGGACGCTTCCGCTGGCACATGAGTATGAGGGGCCAAGCGCGGGATGACGTCGTCGATGCGGCGAAGGAAATCCTGTCGGAGTTCGGTGGAAAGCATGAGGTAGCAGGAGTTACCATAAGTGTAGACGTGGACCCGGTGGGGAGTTAGTCCGCTTGACAGTCTGCCCGGCCGGGTGTAGGCTATAGCGATTTCTTTTCGTGCATCACCCTTGCGGCTGGCGCCGCCGGATGAGCTTTAGAGAGTGGCTTCCCTGGGTCAGGTGGTCAAGAAAATTGGTTACGCTTGAACAAGTCAGGCTATATCCCACAGTGAGGGCCTTGATCGAGAAGGCCGACAAGCAACTGGGTGTAATAGGTTACACCGAGCACGGCGAACGGCATGCAGGCCTCGTTGCCAATATCTCGTCCAACATTCTCAAGCGACTGGGACGGCCTGAGCGCGTGGCAGAACTCGCTTCCGTCGCCGGTTATCTGCACGACATCGGCAACGTCATCAATCGGCAATATCACGCCCAATCAGGTGCAGTCATAGCGTTTACTGTCCTGAGAGAACTCGACATGCCCATCGACGAAGTGGCGGAGATCATCGCGGCGATAGGCAACCACCACGAGGAGCAGGGCGAATCGGTCAGCGACATAAGTGCCGCGATCATCCTCGCAGACAAGAGCGACGTCCACCGGACGCGGGTGCGAGCCCCCGGAACGATCCTACTTGATATCCACGACAGGGTGAATTACGCCGCGAAGAACTCTTTTTTGAGGGTTCATGAAAACAAGAAGCTGATTTCTCTCGAGGTCACGATTGACACCTCGATTTCCCAGGTGATGGAGTATTTCGAAATTTTCCTTTCCCGTATGTTGGTGTCTCGAAAAGCCGCCAATTTTCTCTCTTGCTCTTTCGAGCTCATCATTAACGACAACAAGATGTTGTAGGCGCCGGTCTCGGCCTTCTTGATTCCTTGTTGGAGCGGCATCAGCGTTGAAGAGGCTTCGAGGCGTTTGCGAAGCCTCCTGACATAGACCTTAACCCTATCTTGGAGGAGAAGGATGAAAGCGATTCTCAAATCCATCGTGGCGGTAATTGCCTTTTCTCTTGCGGCGACCGGGACTCTGATCCTGAGCGGGTGTGGGCAGAATCCTCATCTCTCGGGAGGCAGGCTTTACCTGAGTCAAAAGATTTACCCGAAGGCCGTAAGAGAGCTGGAACTGGCGGTGCAGGAAGAACCGAAGAACGGACTTGCTCATCTCGAGTTGGCAAGGGCCTACGCCGAGCTCGACTCGACAAAGAAGGCCGGACTGCACTTCGACGAAGCCGCTCAAGTTGAGCCCAAGCGCAAGAAGGACTCAGACATCAACAGGAAGCACTACGCGATTCTGCATTTCAATGAAGGCTTGAGGCTGTCCCAACAGGAACAGAAGTTCGACGAGGCCGCGGTGGAGTTCGAAAAGGCGATAGATCTTGACGCAAGCGATGCGGGCACTTACATGAATCTGGGTTTCGCTTACGGTCAAATTGGCAGGCGCGAGGACGCTCATGCTGCGTACGAGAAGGCCATCGTGCTGTACGAGAAGGTGATACAACTGAACGCCGCCGATCCGATCGCTTACAAGAATCTGGGTCTGGCATATGCACAACTCGGCCGGCACGATGAAGCCAGTGCCATGTTCGAGAAGGCCGCCGCCCTTGCACCGACAGACGAAAAAGTGAAGAAGAACCTCGCGACAGTCTACATAGAGCGCGGCAACGACAACTTCAAGAAGGAGAACTACGCGGAGGCTATCAAGTCCTACGAGAAGGCCCTGGGACTCGGAAGTGACAGCGTCAACGTCATGTTCCAGCTCGGGAACTGCTATTTCCAGCAAGCTGCTGCAGAGACGAGCGCGGCTACCGCAAATGCCCTGTTTGAGAAATCCGGGAGCTTCTACGAGAACGTGCTGAGAAAGTCACCCGATGACATCGACGCCATGACCAATCTGGGCATGGTCGAATTCAGACTTGACAGAATGGCTGAGGCGATTCAGTTGTTGCGCAACGTTGAAGAGCGAGACCCAAAGGCTCACGAAGTCCACAAGATACTGGGGGGCGCCTACGCCAGGACCGGAGAGAAGGAAATGGCGGTGACCGAGATTGTCTTCTCGAAAGCCCTTGATCCCAACAGGGGAAAGCGCACGAGCGATTTGGACAGCTGGCTTTCTCCGGATGGTTTGAAGGCGAGGTATGGCGACACCTCAGAGGTCGCGAAAGTCATTCAGGAGAGAGGTGTTCCCCAAGAGGTTTATGTTTACGAGGAGTCGGGCAGCCTGGTGGAAACCTGGTTCTATTGGTCACAGGGGAAGGCCATGTATTTTGTGAACGGCAGGATTCCTCCCAAGAGCGAGTTCACTTTCTTTCCCATTGTAGAGAAGTGACGTGGCCAAGTTCTACCTAGACGCTGACTGCGATAGATCCCTGCTCGAGGGCAAGACGGTCGCGGTTGTCGGTTACGGCAGCCAGGGGCGCGCTCAGACGCTGAATCTTCGTGACAGCGGGCAGACGGTGAGAGTGGGGCTGAGAGAAGGGAGCGCTTCTCGCGCGAAAGCAAGAAGCGAGAGTGTCGATGTAGCGACTATCGAAGAGGCCGTCAGGGACGCGGATGTGGTCTCCCTCCTCATCCCGGATGAGGTGCACGGACCGTCTTTTAAAGAGCGCATAGCGCCGCACATGAAGGAAGGCGCCGCCCTGTGTCTGGCCCACGGGCTCAGCGTTCACTTCGGGCTTTTCGAACCCACGAAGAACATAGACGTAATCATGGTTGCGCCTTTGGGAGCAGGAAATCTCCTCAGGCGCCTTTACCAAGAAAACAAGGGTCTCCCCAGCTACGTCGCTGTACACCAGGACCGCAGCGGAGAAGCTCTCAAGATTGCCCTCGCTTATGCATCCTTGGCGGGTTGTGCAAGACCGGGGATGATCGAGACGACCTTCAAGGAAGAAACCGAGGTGGATCTTTTTGGCGAGCAGGCGGTTCTCTGCGGTGGGTTGAGCTTCCTGTTGCTTCGCGCATTTGACACCCTGGTGCACGCCGGTTATCAGCCTGAAGTGGCATACCTGGAGTGCATCAACCAGCTTAAGGCTTCGGCGGACTTGATGAGCCTTGTGGGGCTGGAAGGTCTCCCTGACAGCATAAGCAGCCCCGCACTCTACGGTATGCTGACCCGAGGAAAGCGCGTCATAGGGGAAGAGGCAAAGCAGGCAATGGGGGAGTTGCTGCGCGAGATTCAATCGGGACAGTTTGTCAGGGAATGGATGAGAGAAGGAACGAGAGACAATCCCGGAATTCTGAAGTTGATCGAGGGATGGAAATCTCTCAAGATGCACGAGGTGGGTCGCAATCTCAGAAAGTTTACGAGACTCTGAAGCCGACAGTGCGGCATGTTCGCGAGCGAACATGCTCAGGCAAGGCATGCGCCGTGGCCAAAAATAGTATCTTGACAAGTCCATGTTTTCGCCTTAATATAGTCGGCGACGATCTGGCAATAAACCTGTCCGGAGTTTTTCTTGCCTGTCGGCCTCGTTACTGTCTCTCGTGAGTGGCATCATTTGTGCTTAATTTGTGGTGGGGGCTGTGTCCCAGTTCCAAGATCCTCATGGCTTACTCTTAGTGCAATGAACCCCTTCGAGATAACTCATTATTTTCTTCACCAGAAGGTTTCTTAGACCCATCAGTATGTGACACCAATTACTTTTTCCATCTTGTCTTGTGCGGTCCGAAAGTGAGGAGTATGACGTATGGGCATCGCGGAAATGAAGGGCAAAACGGTTCCTGAGCTGGTCCAAGCAGCACAGGAGCTAAACATCGCTGGCGCCAGCGGAATGCGCAAGCAGGAACTCATGTTCAAGATTCTGGAGGCTCAGACCCAGAAGAACGGCTTGATTTTTGCCGAAGGCGTGCTTGAGATTCTGTCAGAAGGATACGGCTTCCTTAGGTCGCCAGACTACAACTACCTGCCTGGACCGGATGACATTTATGTCTCACCCTCACAGATAAAGAGGTTTGACTTGAGGACGGGTGACACCGTCTCCGGTCAGGTCAGACCTCCCAAGGATGGGGAGAGGTACTTTGCGTTGCTGCGCGTAGAGGCGGTGAATTTCGAGAGCCCCGAAGTTGCAAAGGAGAAGATTCTCTTTGACAACCTGACCCCTCTTTATCCTCAGGAGAAAATCCGGCTTGAGAACAAGAGCCGGGACATTTCAACCAGGATAATGGACCTCTTGGCGCCGATAGGCAAAGGGCAGAGAGGTCTAATCGTTTCCCCGCCCAGAGCCGGGAAGACCATCCTTCTTCAAAAAATCGCCAACAGCGTTACCGAGAATCATCCCGAGATTATTCTCATCGTCCTGTTGATAGACGAGCGGCCCGAGGAAGTCACCGACATGGAACGTTCGGTGAACGGAGAGGTCGTCAGTTCGACGTTTGACGAACCGGCGGAACGTCACGTTCAAGTTGCGGAGATGGTTCTCGAGAAGGCGAAGCGTCTCGTCGAACACAAGAGAGACGTCGTCGTTCTTCTGGACAGCATAACCAGACTGGCCAGGGCGCACAACACCGTGGTTCCTCACAGCGGAAAGATCTTGTCCGGTGGAGTCGATGCAAACGCTCTGCAAAAACCCAAGAGATTTTTCGGCGCCGCGCGCAACATAGAAGACGGAGGGAGCCTCACAATTGTCGCCACGGCCCTGGTCGAAACGGGAAGCCGCATGGACGAGGTCATCTTCGAAGAATTCAAGGGCACGGGCAACATGGAACTCGTGCTCGACAGGCGTCTGAGCGACAAGAGAATATTCCCCGCCCTGGATATCAACAAGTCCGGGACGAGGCACGAAGAGTTGCTGCTGTCACCGGAGGAACTGAACAAGATCTGGATATTGAGGAAGTTCCTCAACGAGCTTAACTCCGTTGAAGCGATGGAATTCCTCGTGGACAAGATGGGCCAGACAAAAACCAACAAGAAATTCCTTGAATCCATGAACACTTAGCTTCAAGATAGATGGTTCTTGCGCGCGGCCTATTGAGACCGCGGAAGAGAGAGTTTCACTAGGGAGACGCTGAATGAAAAAGGGAATTCACCCACCGTATCATGACACGAAGATCGTCTGCGTTTGCGGGAACGTCATAGAAACCCGCTCAACGGTAAAGGACATCCGCATAGAAATCTGCTCAAACTGCCACCCATTCTTTACGGGCAAGCAGAAGCTTGTTGACACTGCCGGCAGGGTTGAGAGATTCAGGAAGAAATATGCCCGAGGTGCCAAGTCAGGGGAGAGCAGCAAGGCTAGTTAGTCCGAGAGCTCGCCGGCCTGAAAAAAAGTCCATTCCGTTATCCCTGCCGTGCCCTTTCCTGCCAGCTTTAGCTCGTGAGAAAACAGCCGTTGGTGGCCAGGCAGTCATAGAGGGCGTGATGATGCGCTCGCCGACTGTCGTGGCAACGGCGGTGCGCCGACCCGACGGGGAAATAGCAGTCAGAAAGACAGGCTTTGTTTCCATTTCCAAGAGAAGAAAGCTACTGGGATTTCCTGTGATCAGGGGAGCCGTCGTCCTGATCGAAACCTTGTCCCTCGGGATAAGTGCGCTCACGTACTCGGCCGAGGAGGCCATGCGAGAAGAGGGGACGGGTGGCAGGAAGGCGGCCGGTAGAGATGAGGGCGTCGTGGACAAGGAAGGGAGCGACGGCAAGGGGGGGGCCGCAGAAAAGAAGCCGGCGAACGAAAAAAGGGCAAGCGTGATGACGAACGCCGGTATAGTCGTGACGGTCATCATCTCCCTCGGGCTAGGCTTTCTCCTCTTTTTCTACCTGCCCCTTTTCATCGCCGAAAGATTGGGTGTGAAGAGCGGTTTTTGGTTCAATCTCGTCGACGGTGCAGTGAGGCTGGTGGTGTTCGTCCTTTACATCGCGCTCGTCGGGCTCTGGGGGGAAATGAGAAAGCTCTATCAATATCATGGAGCAGAGCACAAGTCCATATACACCTTCGAGGCCGGAGAGGAACTGACCGTGGAGAACGCGATGAAGCACAGTACTCTCCACCCCAGGTGTGGGACCAGCTTTCTTCTCGTCGTTGTGGTCGTAAGTCTTGTCGTGTTCATCGCGCTTGGCAAGCCGGAGAGCTGGGGCGAGCGAGCCGTGCGCTTTCTTTTCGTGCCCGTCATAGCGGGCGTGGCCTTTGAGTTCACCAAGCTTTCCGGGAAGTACGCAGATAATCCAGTGGCTTCCGTGCTGATCAAGCCGGGATTGTGGCTGCAGAAAATGACTACCAGAGAGCCTGCACCAGAGCAAATCGAAGTAGCTCTCAGGGCGCTTCGAGAGGTTCTCTGATGGCCATCTTTGAAGACATTCAAAACATAAAAGCCAGGTTCGATGAGCTCACGCATAAGCTTGCCGACCCTGCCGTGCTTTCCGATTCCAATCGGCTCAGAGAGGTGGCGAAGGAACGGGGTGGACTGGAGCCGATTGTGCAAAAATGGAACGAGTACAGCGCGCTGGCGCAGAGCATCGCGGACGACAAGCAAATCATAGAGAGCTCGAAGGACCAAGAGCTGGTCGCGATAGCAAGGGGAGAAGTGGAAGAGCTTCGGGCGAGGCTCGAAGCTCTCGACAGGGAGCTCAGAGAACTTCTTGTGCCGAAGGATCCCAACGACGAACGCAACGTGATTGTTGAGATAAGAGCCGGTACGGGAGGAGAAGAAGCGGCCCTTTTTGCCGCAGACCTCTCCAGAATGTACATGAAATACGCCGAGTCAAAGGGTTGGAAGATTGAGATAATGGACACGAGCCCTACCGGCGTGGGCGGTCTCAAGGAGATCATATTCCTCGTGGAAGGCAAGGGAGCCTTCAGCCACCTAAAATACGAGAGCGGCGTTCACAGGGTCCAGCGCGTGCCCGCCACCGAGGCGAGCGGGCGTATCCATACCTCTGCGGTTACCGTGGCCATATTGCCTGAAGCCAAGGAGGTAGAAGTGGAAATAGACCCGAAGGATCTCGAGACCGACGTCTTTCGTTCCTCCGGGCCCGGCGGACAGAGCGTGAATACGGCCGATTCGGCCGTGAGGATACGACACCTACCGACAGGCCTTGTCGTTCAGTGCCAGGACGAGAGATCTCAACTCAAGAACAAAGCCAAAGCGCTGAAAGTCTTGAGAGCAAGACTCCTTGCGATGAAACAGCAGGAACAGGAACTGGAAATCGCGAAATCCAGGCGAGCTCAGGTCTCTTCCGGAGATCGAAGTGCCAAGATACGGACTTACAATTTCCCTCAGGGACGGGTGACCGACCACAGGATAGGTCTGACTCTCTACAGGTTGGCCGACATGTTGGAAGGCCACCTGGATGAGCTCATGGAAGCCCTCAGGGCGGCGAGGGACAAACTCCAGCCGGCGGCGTAGCGCAAGACCCAAGGTAGTCTCGCAGAGCAAGCGCTGGAATCCATCTTCCGCGACTGCGCGTCTCTAAGATCACCTTCGAGGCCAACGAAGCTTGCGAATATCCGAATTCCTATCCACCGCAGCGCAGATCCTTCGGCAAGCCGGCGTCGACAGCCCCCGATTGGAAGCAGAGCTTCTCCTTGCGACGGCGCTTGGTATCGAGAGGAAGAGACTTTTTCTTGAGGCGAACGCTCTGCTCACAAACGCCGAGGTCACAAAAGCGAACGAACTCGTCGAGCTCAGAGCCGCGCGTTTTCCTCTGCAATACATAACCGGGAAAATCGAGTTCCTCGGCCTTGAGTTTTCGGTGAGGCCCGGTGTCTTTATTCCGCGGCCCGAGACGGAGCTTCTCGTAGTCGAGGCCGGGGCGCTCCTGTCCGGACTTGTTTCACCCGTCGTTTTGGACGTGGGCACTGGGAGCGGAGTGATCGCGATCGCTCTTGCGGTCGGCAGTCCGACGGCGCAAGTTCATGCCCTCGACGTTTCGGCCAGGGCAATCGAGGTTGCCGGGACCAACGCCGTCAAGCACGGTGTGGCCGACAGGGTCTCTCTTCGCCTCGGGGATTTCTCTTCCGTAATCGGGCCGGAATTTACTCCGGGTACCGCGGACCTCATAGTGTCAAACCCTCCCTACGTACCGAGTTCTCAGATTCCCTCCCTCGCCCCGGAGATCAGTAAGCACGAACCGATCGAGGCACTCGACGGGGGACCGGACGGGCTCTTGTTTGTCCGCGCAATCCTCGGGTGGGCCGCGACTTTGCTGAAGCCGGGACGTTGGGTATTACTCGAGATGGGGGCGGGCCAAGCGGAAGCTGCAAGAGAAATCGCCACTTCAGTGGGTCTCGCAAACGTGCGAACAGTCAGGGATCTGGCGGGAATCGATAGGGTGCTTGTCGCACGAAGGGTGTAGGTCGAAGCCCGCAATTGCGGCCCCACAAGCGTTGTGCTAACATCGTGAGCCTATGACAGCCTGAATGCCCCGTTAGGATTTCGTTCTCAATCCGCGGAGAAATTGAAATGCAGAAAATAGTCGTCGAGGGAGGCAACAGACTCAGAGGAAAGGTCGAAATAGCAGGATCGAAGAACGCCACTCTGCCCATCATGGCCGCCACCCTTCTGGCTTCTGGAACAAGCGTCCTCACTAACGTTCCCTCGCTCAAAGACGTGACGACGATGAAAGAAATGCTGGAAACACTCGGGAGTAAGGTGTCTCTCAAGGACAAGAGGCTCGCGATCGACTCCAGCGGATGCGATTCGTACGACGCGCCGTACGAACTCGTGAAGACGATGCGCGCCTCCATCTACGTTCTCGGCCCGTTGCTTGCGCGTTTCAAGAGAGCCCGAGTCTCGTTGCCGGGCGGATGCGCGTGGGGCCCGAGACCCGTGGATCTTCACATAAAGGCGATGCAAGAGCTTGGCGCGCGCATAAGCATAGAGCACGGCTACATCGTGGCTGAAGCGAAGCAATTGAAAGGAAAAGAGATTCACTTCGAGATTTCCAGCGTGGGCGCGACCGGCAACGCCATGATGGCGGCGTGCCTCGCCAAGGGCAAAACGGTCCTTCACAACGCGGCGTGTGAGCCCGAGATAGAGGCCCTGGGTCTTTTTCTCAGCAAGATGGGTGCGGAGATTTCGGGGGCGGGGACCAAGATAGTCGAAATCGAGGGAGTCAAATCCCTGAGGCCCGCCCAGGCGGCGATTATTCCCGACAGGATTGAGGCGGGGACCTACATGGTTGCGGCGGCGATCACGAAAGGTACCGTGCGCATCGAAAACTGCAATCCCGCTCACTGTGCGTCTGTGATTTCCAAGTTGACCGAATGCGGCGCCGCTGTCATGCACGAGGATTCGGAGCTAGTCGTGTCCGCAAGCAGAAGGCCCGAGTGCCTGTCGGTAACGACGGCGCCTTACCCTGGATTCCCTACCGACATGCAGGCTCAGATGATGGCGCTCATGTGCGTGGCTCGGGGGACCAGCGTCTTTGTCGACAGCATCTACAAGGATCGCTTCACTCACGTGCCCGAGTTGAGGAGAATGAGCGCCGTTATAGAGGTCGAAGGAAACGTGGCCACCGTGAAGGGAATGCGCAAATTGAGCGCCGCACAGGTCATGGCCACTGACCTGAGGGCCAGCGCCGCGCTCGTGCTTACGGGGCTCGTGGCGGAAGGAAGAACGGAAATCTCCAGGATCTACCATATCGACAGAGGCTACGAGGCAGTCGAAAAGAAGCTTTCCAGCCTGGGTGCCAAGATCTGGCGCGAGGAGGAATGACGGGGGCCGACGGCCGATCGTGCGCCTCCGCCTGGTAACACTTGATGTCCAGAAAAAGCGTAGTCATAGGGACTGCAGGTCACATCGATCACGGGAAAACGGCCCTCGTGAGGCTGCTCACCGGTATTGATACGGACCGATTGAAAGAAGAGAAAGAAAGAGGCATTTCAATCGACCTCGGTTTTGCGCATCTTTCCCTTCCCTCCGGCATAGAGGCCGGGATAGTGGACGTGCCGGGGCATGAACGTTTCGTGCGAAACATGCTGGCCGGAGCCGGCGGCATCGACATCGTTCTATTCATCGTGGCTGCGGACGAAGGCGTGATGCCGCAGACTCTAGAGCATCTCAACATAGTCAATATACTTCGCGTCCACGGCGGCGTAGTTGCCCTCACCAAGATTGACCTCGTCGACGCCGCCTGGGTGGAGATGGTTCGTGCGGACGTGGCGTCGCTTGTCGCAGGCACGGTGCTCGAAAATGCACCCATTGTTTCCGTCTCTTCCACCTCGGGAGAGGGAAAAGAGCAGATTGTGAAGGCTCTCGATGCGGCTGCCGGCAAGGTCCCGGAAGTTTCGACTGCCGACTTTGTTCGGCTGCCGATTGATAGGGTCTTCACCGTCGAGGGGTTCGGGACGGTGGTCACCGGCACGCTCTGGAGCGGTCGAATCAAGGTCGGAGACAATCTGGAAGTAATTCCCCGGGACAAGAAGGTCAGAGTCAGAAACGTTCAGGTTTTTGGAAGAGACGTACCAGACGTGCTCGCGGGTCAGAGAGTGGCGCTCGCCCTGCATCCGATCTCTCGTGAAGAGCTGGTACGCGGAGACTGGCTTGTGACACCGGGGGCCGCGAGTCCCACGTCTATGGTTGACGTGAGATTCGAGTTTCTCAAAGATGCTCCCAGGCCCCTCAGGACCAAGAGCAGACTCAGGTTTCATCTGGGGGCGAGCGAAGTCATCGGCAGAATCTATTTTCTCGATAGGGAAGAGCTGAGATCCGGAGAGAGTTCGTTTGCGCAGTTGAGACTCGAATCTCCAGTTCTGACGGCGGAAAGCGACCGATTTGTGATTCGTTCCTACTCTCCACAGATCACCATCGGCGGAGGCAATGTCCTTGTCTCTCACAGTTCGAAGCACAAGAGTGGCGACACGGGCGCGGTCGATACCCTCACGCTCATCGAGCGCGGTTCTCCTCTGGAAAGAGTGGAGCACGCGGTCAGGGTTTCGGCAGAGAAGGGAGTGGACATTTCTGCACTTCCACGCCTGGCCGGCGTCGAGGCTTCGCGAGTGGACGAAGCCCTGCGGATGCTGAGCGAAGAAGGGAGACTGCACGCGGCCGGAAACGTCTTTCTGCATCGTGATTCTCTCCACGCGCTCATGGATGAGGTCGCCGGCTGCCTCAGGGAATATCAAGAACAACATAGGTCCAGGTGGGGAATGACGAAGGGAGAGCTCAGGAACAGATTCGGAAGAATCTCCGGCGACGTTTTTTCGAGCGTTCTTGATGGCCTGGTGGCAGAGAGGAAGCTCTTCGTCAAGGAAGACAAATTCAGAATGGACTCCCCCGGCTTCAGTCTTTCCGAGGAAGAGACTCGGCTCAAGAACCAGATCGAACAGAGGCTCGCGCAAGCCGGCTTCAACGTACCTTCCGTGAAGGAACTCGCGCCTCCCGAGAGGCAGCGTGAGGCCGGCGATCTCCTGCAGATTCTCGTCGAGGAGGGGAAGGTCGTCAAGGTGACGGCGGAGCTGTTTTTCCATTCGGCGGCGCTGACGGAAGCGGAAAAGCGCGTCAGAGAATTCCTCTCGAAGAACGAAAAACTCCAGGTCGCCGACTTCAAGGATTTGATAGGCGTGACGAGGAAGTTCGCGGTCCCGATTCTCGAACATTTTGACAGGAAGGGCATAACGAGGAGACAGGGAGACGTGAGGGTCGCCGCGGATGCTAGAGCGACGGGTCGAGGGTAGATGGTCGTGAAGAAAGAAGGGTCAACGCACCGTGGTGGGAGGCCGCTCCGCGGCGGGAAACCACTCCTGGAGCGCAGAAAATCGTTGCCCGTGAGAGTCGGCAACGTCATCGTTGGTGGGGGCGCCCCCATTGTTGTTGAATCAATGACAAAGACGGACACGCGCGACGTTGCCGCAACGGTAAGACAGATTCGCGCGCTTGAGCGGGCAGGTTGCGAGCTCGTGAGGGTGGCGGTGCCCGACCGGAGAGCCGCGAGCAGTCTGGGGAAGATAGTGTCGCGCTCGAGAATACCAATAGTCGCAGATATTCATTTTGATCACAGGCTGGCGCTCATTTCGCTTGAGGAAGGCGTGGCGGGAATAAGATTGAATCCGGGCAATATCACGAATCGAAAACGAATCGAAGAAGTGGTCCGTTCCGCCGCTTCCAAGAGAGTCTCCATCAGGATTGGCGTGAATGCCGGCTCACTTCCGAGGAGGCTCATCGCCCGCCCCGGTGGTGACGCCGTCCACGAGGCCATGGTAGAGAGCGCCGTGGAGCACATCGGCATCTTGGAGGACGTTGGTTTCAGAAGCATCATTGTGTCGGTCAAATCGGCCGACGTTGCCACCACGATACTGGCTAACAGGGAACTGGCATCTCGTGTCGATTACCCTCTTCACATCGGTATCACGGAATCCGGCACAATGCTTAGAGGTTCCGTCGTCTCCGCGGCGGGGATCGCGATTCTTCTTTCGGAAGGTATCGGCGATGCCGTGAGAGTGTCACTCGCGGCGAATCCCGGTAGGGAGGTCGAAGTCGCCTTTCACGTGTTGAAAGGCCTTGGGTTGCGGGCGGCGGGCCCAACGGTGATATGCTGTCCAACTTGCGGTAGATGCGAGATAGACATACAGAAAATCGCGGCGGCGGTTGAGAGAAAAGTGAAGGGTCTCAAGCATCCGGTCAGGATTGCCGTGATGGGGTGTGCCGTCAACGGACCCGGCGAAGCGAGGGACGCCGACGTGGGTGTGGCAGGGGGAAAGGGTGAGGGGCTTCTTTTCAGGAGGGGAGTGATCGTGGGCAAGGTCAAAGAGAAGGGGGTCGTCGAGGCCCTCATTGCGCTCGTGAGGCTTTTTGTAGAGGAGGAAACGCCTGGCGGGACAAGGGGTTGGAATCAATGACACTAGCGTCAATAGTCAGCCTGTTGCCGAACTCATCATTTTAGGCGTTGCATCTCTTGGTTTCTGTTATCATCTGGATTGTGGAACAGCAAAGTAGAAATAGGAAGCAGCTCATGGGTACCCTGGGAAGAGAGTTGGGTCTGATGATTCAGGGTAGTTTGGTGAAGATCAGGGCGCTGTGGCAAGCCGACTTGTGCGTGCGCACACGACCGCAGGCGTGGACACCGACGAAGTGCTCCTGCTGCAGGTATTCCAGGGAGTACTACGAACCGGCGAGTCTGGATTTATAGACGATCGTATGGTATTCTTTGCGGGGGTGCTTTTTGCAGGACACAAACTTCGATGTCTCAGGTCTTTCGTTAGTCTCAGCGCATTCCCTAGACGAGAAGCTGTTGCTCGACTTCTACGACAGGATGTACGGCGAACGAGGTCGTGCTCTTGCGCGCGTCTGGAAGTGGCTCAGTCGGCCCGGATTTCGCGATTGGGCTGGGCCTATAGTCGCCTTGCAGAACGGTCGGATAGTGGCGCACCTCGCGCTTGTGCCTTTCCGTCTTTCCTTTGATGGACAGCTTCGCGTTGTGATCCGGGGCGGTGATTTAGCTGTGTTACCGGAAATGCGAGGACAGGGCCTCGCGATTCGCCTCCTTAG
Organism: Candidatus Eisenbacteria bacterium; assembly: GCA_026388185.1. Lineage (NCBI taxonomy): Bacteria > Candidatus Eiseniibacteriota > Candidatus Eiseniibacteriota bacterium. The sequence goes on from JAPLKG010000004.1 coordinate 43,987, forward strand.
GAAACGGATGGAGATCCCGACCTTGCACGTAGGGTGGCCGAACAAGAAAGCAATAGGCATATATTGGAAAACACAATGGAGTGAATCGCGAGATTCATATCTGCATTTCTATCTCTTGAGGCCGTTCGACCATCCGAGATTCATCGGTTCCATTTCCCCTGCGCTGCGCGGAATGCTTAATGCTCCGAGCAAACAGTTCTTAAGATTGCTCTATCGCCCGTACGCTTCCTCCGTCAAGGGCTTAAGCCCTGTGAACCCAACACTCGCTTCCGTGGCACGCTTGGTGACGAATTCCCCCGTCCCGAACGGGCTTCTGCAGTCGGTTCACGATGAAGAATATCTGAGATGGCGGTTGATAGAATCGCCAGAGGCCTCCAGGTACAAGATCTTCAACGTCGGTGACCTTGCTATGGCGGTGAAACTGTGCGAGAAGCGTGGCCACAAGTACATCGACCTCCTGTGTGTGCCCTCCGGCTGCAGCGGGCGCGACACAAGACTTCTCATTTCAACACTCGCAATCTGGGGCATGAAAGAAGGCTACTCGTACCTTCGCTATTATACCAACAGCAGAAGCGTCACGGAGTACTTGCGCCGGTCACTGTGGGGCATAGTGAAGCGTAGCGATTTTGTATTTCACTCTCCTGACCGAAGTCTCGCGGAGAAGCTGAGGAAGTCGCAATGGCATCTAGAGCTCATAGAAGGTGACTTCGAGGAGTTCTGAACTTGCATCCACTGAGTCTATTTGCCTCAACCAACCTGATACTTCTCTTCCACGCAGTGCCTTCAAAGGACTGGTTTGCCGACACTCTTCGCCGCGTCAGGCAGTTCTACAACTTCGTATCTGCTGAGGACATCGAGTTGTATTACTACGGTGGAGGGATCCTTGGCAACTCGTGTCACGTCACCTTTGACGACGGCAAGCGCACTGTCTACGAGAATGCGTTGCCAGTACTCAAGGACATGAACATCCCTGCGACAGTGTTTGTCTCACCGAGGGTCGTTACCGAGGGTCGAAACTACTGGTTTCAGGAACTAAGGATAATCAGATCCATCATAGGAGATGCGGAAGTCAAGGAGGCGATATGTGACTCGATAGGGTGCAGTCTCGCGGATATTCAGAAGTACCGTGTTCTTTCGATACTGAAGTGCATGAAGCTCGCTGATATAGCGAGCACGATCGACTCTCTCAAGGCAAGGCATGACATTAGGATTAAGGAACGGTTCAACATCAGCGTGGCCGAACTGCATGAGATGATTGATTCGGGCGTGTTTGCAGTCGGCGGCCACACGATGAACCACGCCATATTGAGCAACGAAAGCGAGGAAACCGCGGAGAAGGAGATACGCGAATCCCTCGAAGGACTCTCTCGAATGACCTCCTCGCGCACCAGGTACTTCTCTTACCCCAATGGTTCGAAGCTGGACTATGGAGAGAGAGAAATTGCTATTCTCGGACGCAATGATATCAAGCTTACCTTCGCGTACAACACGGAATTCTTTGGCAAGAAGAGCAATCCGATGTCCCTACCCCGAGCAGCGTTCGCAATATCAGGCAGCGGCGAGAACCCCGCGATAGTGCCCAAGATCTTGCTTGTGCCGATCTGGGAAGGAGTCCGGAGTCTTGTGAGACTTGGTCGGACCGAGGAACGGGAGAGGACTGAAATCAGAAGACATCTCCTGCTGCCCAGACACGGCTCGTCCTCTCACAGTGAATGATAGTTAGATGAGGATACACCCAGCTTGTTTCTGCTCAAGCCCCCGATTTCCCCACAATACCGTACACAATTCCATCCTGATTTGGTGTTGCTTCTTGGCCAAAGACGTGATATCATTATGTTGGTTTGGGGTCGGTACGTGTTGACGGCGGATAGTATTATTAATTAGTTCACTCACGACGCCGGCGGAAAAACCAGAAGGTCGCCCACGACGGGTGATTCTGTATACTTTTCTTGACCGCATTCTGATGCGAAGACGATTTTTGTTACTCTGCCTGGGTAACAACAGCGTAAGGCGACGTTGACGGTGGCAGGTCTCCGGAGGTTCATGATGCGTCTTTCAAGCGCGCGTGGCAGGCGTACGCCTGTGTTCTCGCGGCTGGCGAGACTTCTCTCTCCTCTCGTTTCCCCTCTTGTCTTGTCCTGGATTTCCCTCCTCCTGCTCATCCTTGTCGCCTCTCAGCCAAGGGAGGTCAGGGCAGATAGCGCGACCTGGTGGAACTACTCGTATGGGTACCGACAGCAGCTGACTATTTCCAACAATAGTACCTCTGTCCTGCCGGCCGGCTATTCGGTTTCTTTGTCTTTGGATCATTTCTCGCTGGTCGAAGCAGGCAAGTCCTTGGCCAATGGTAACGATGTCAGAATAGTCTATTGGAATGGCTCAACTCATACGGAGCTGGACCGAGTCAATGAGCTAGGCTGGAACACGGCAGGAACCAATGCTCAAATCTGGTTCAGGATCCAGGCCGACATTGTGGGAAGTGGCACGGATGACGGCTATTTTCTCTACTACGGGAACAGAGATGCAGGTGCGCCGCCAGCGGACAGGAAAAACGTCTACGAGTTCTTTGACAATTTCTCAGACTATGACACAAGACAATACGACACCTCGGTGCCCGGAACCACCGACGTGATAGGAAACGGAGACGAACAGGCTTGGAAGGTTCAGTCAGGGACCTGGAACATCGAGAACGATGCGCAAGCTGACGGGACAACGGGCAAAGTCCTCAGTAGCGATTGTGTCTCCGGGCTTTACGACTACGCTTACGTGCTGAACAAAAACTACGACAACGTCCTGGTCGAAGTGAAGATGAGAACTAAGAGTGGGGAGAATGGCGGGTATTGGCCCTTCGGCGCCCGTCTTGATACGTTGACTGGAGCCAACTACACCGCTTGGAGCTATGCCACTTACAGCAAGATGTTCCGGTACTCAAGTTGGTCGTCACCCACCGCTTTGGTTACGGGTACGACACGGTCGGGTATGAGCAACAATTGGCACACTCTTAGATTCACGCTGGACGGGACAAAACTCAATCTGTACTTCGATGGCGTCAGCTACGGCTGTTATGTGGAGGACGCGACTTTAACTTCGGGCACCATCTTTGCCGTGGGGTCTGCCAGCCGGAAGATGCACTTCGACGACTTCAAGGTGAGGAAATACGTGACCGACGAGCCAAGCGTTTTGGCCGCCGCGGAAGAGGAGGGCTTGGCAAGACCGATAGTCTCCTTGAACAAGAAATGGCGCCTGAAGGGCGATCTTCACACACCCACCGATCAATACGTCAGTTTCAGTGTCAGCTTCCCCGAAGGTGAAGGAATGACAGAGGCGCAGGGAAGCTACGAAATTCTCGAAGCAGACCTGAGCGGCGCACTCTCACGCACCGGTCCAACGAGCTGGGAAGGCCAGGCAGACATTTCGGGTCTGGAGACGGGGACTTTTCATCTGGTGGTCACAATAGGCGACGCGACCCAACAATCCAGCTCGGACCCGGCCGTTTTTCGTATCTCCTATCCCTTCTACCACGTCTGGACGATTGACTGGGAAGGGGGATACGTGCCCACGTTTCCCTATCTGGACAGCCTGGCTGCGCTGGCGGACGAGCACGAGATGCCTGTGTGTCAGTTTTTCAATCCGCGCATCTATGTGTATCCATATCTGGCTGAGTGGCAGAGGGCTCAGATGACGCAGTGGGTCTTGCAGAGGGCGCAGACCAGGGGAGACGAGATCGGCCTCCACCTGCACATGTACGCCGACTACGTGGAAGCCGTGGGCATCACACCGATCATGTCTCCTCACTGGGCTAATCATTCTGACGGGTACGACGTTCCTTTCGCCGCCTACGATTACGAGCAAAGCCTTGCTCTTCTTGACTTGGCTGTGTCGCTGTTTCAGGCAAAGGGTCTTGGTACGCCTTCGTCTTTCAGAGCCGGCGGCTGGTTTGCCGACGAAGAGAATCTGCAGGCGCTCTGCGAGCGGGAGTTCCTCATAGATGCCTCCGGGTGTATTTCCAGTACGACGGGCAGCCTTCCCAATTTATGGAGCCTTGGCGTCACGTCCCAGCCGTACCATCCCTGCCCGGAAGACAAGAACACGTCAAGCTGCCAGCCGGAAGACGCTAATCTTGTGCTCTTGGAGACACCGAACAATCTCGGCGTAACTAGCGGCACAGTGGACCGAAGACCGTACTTTAACGCGAATTATTCCGGCGCCCCTCTTGCCTCCGTGCGCGTCGGAGTGCTCCTCAGTCACGCCACGTCAGCCACCGGGGCCGAGGGGGCGATGATCGAGCAGTACTTCGCTCATGTTGATAGCTTCCTCTACGCCGCCGACAAGGGCGCCGTAGTATATGTCACACTAGCCGACGTGAGGGAGGCGCTTTCGGTTTTGCCTCTCGAGCCGCCAGATTTCCTGGGGCCGCCGGATCTTGTCTCGGGCGAACTCATCCAGCAGATCGGCGAGTCGTTCACTTTTCGGATTTACGAACCTGACTCTCTCGAGTTGGTGAAGTATCGAATCCAGATATCGCAGGCTCCCGACTATGACTACGACACTGGCATGGTTGTGGATTACGTGAGCGGACTCGACCCGCAAGGGACCTTCGGCTTTGCAGTGGGCCAGTCCGAGTCGACCGGCACCTATCATCGCGGGGCCGAGTGGCAGAGTCTCTCCCCTGGGTCTTACTATTGGAGAGTGATGGCGATTGATTCCGAAGGACACTACTCGCGGTGGAGTCTGGCCCGCGATGGCAACGTGGCATTCATGATCGAACAGCCGGAAGGTGTTGAAGGCGGACAGAATGCAAGCCCGGTTCCACTCGCTGTCAGTTTCTGTAACCCATCCGGACCGAGTGTATTCTTGAAAGCCCAAGTTCCCGTCGCGGGTAAAGCAACCTTGAGAATTTTCAACTGCTCGGGCAGACTAGTACGCACGCTGCCTCTGGACGGCCTTTCTGCCGGTGCGTCCGGTCACTACTGGGATGGGAAGAACTCCGAAGGGCTGTCGGTCTCGTCGGGCGTTTATCTCGTTGAACTGAGTCAGAGCGGACGGGCGGTGACCAAGAAGCTCGTGCTGGTGAAGTAAAGGTTTCTGCGTCGATCCCGACTGCGGGTCGGTTCCAATGAATAAACCATGCCTGTGAAGGTGCCGCGAGACGAGAAAAGAACACCCGAGCAACTCCGAGAGCATTATGTAATAGAGAAGGAGTTGGCACGTAGGCTGCGCAGCGCCGCGAAAGAGGAGAGGAAGCATCTATATACCGCGCTCTACGATGAGCTCTATCGGCGCGTGCCGCTGCATCCTCAGTTGACTCAGAAAGCTGACGCCCAGTCTCGGCTCCAGGCAGTATCGACACAGATGAGGCTGCTTGGACGTTACCTGCACCCCGATTCCATATTCCTTGAAATCGGAGCCGGCGACTGCAGTTTGTCGCGCGAAGTGTCCAGGCGTGTGCGCAAAGCCTATGCAGTTGACGTCTCAGAAGAAATCACCAAGGGCGAGAGCTTTCCCCAGAACTTCGAGCTGATCATATCCGACGGTTCCTCGATTCCTGTCCCCCGGGGTAGCGCGACTCTCGCTTACAGTCGCAGGCTGATGGAGCACTTGCATCCGGATGACGCCGTCGATCAACTCAAGAACGTTTACGTGGCGCTGGCTGAGGGAGGGAAGTACATCTGTATAACGCCCAATTCGCTCTCGGGCCCGTACGATATTTCAAGGTATTTCGATGAAGTGGCGACAGGATTTCACCTCAAGGAATATACTTTCACCGAACTCGACGAGCTCTTCCGGAAGGTTGGATTCTCCAGGATAGACGCCTATGCCGGAGGGCAGGGCACGTACGTCAGGATCCCGCCATCCGTGATTCTGCGGTGCGAGAGGATTCTTCGGAGGTTGCCGCCTTCACTGCGAAGAACGATAGCCAGTACGCTGCCTCTGAGGGCCTTGCTCGGTATAACAATGGTCGGCACGAAATAGTGCGTGGGCAGGTGAGCAAGGCTTGTCGGGAAAGGTCCGGGAGTGTTGAGCCATCAGGGTGGGGTCGATTTCGGTTTTCGCGGCGTGACCATCAGAAACCTCTCGCGAGCACAAGTGGCGAGGCCCGGGCGCGCGCCTCTTGGCTTGTGCACATATTTCTTCTCGGTGTAGATGACCGGCACACCCGAGGAGGTCCTTCCCTTGCTGAAATAGGCCGCAACGGAGGCGGCCTCTTCTATTGCCCTGCGCGACGGCGCGGACTTTCCCTTCTTCTTCAGCACCACGTGCGAACCCGGCATGGCCGATGCGTGAAACCAGAGGTCTTCGGGCTTTGCCAGATGGTGGGTGACGTAGTCGTTTTCCTTGTTGTTCCTTCCAACAATTATGGTCATGCCGTCTGAAGTCTCGAAGGTGCGAGGGTTGAACGTGGCCCCGGATTTCACCTCGGCTCCGGGTTTTCGCGCAGCCGTTGAACCGCGCACTCGCCCGGAGAGTCGGTCCAATTCGCGAGAGACTCTTTCGGACTCCTCTGCGTCAACCTGTTCGGGAATGTCTTCGCTGAATTCCTCAATTACCTGGAGCGAGCGCTCCACGGAGGCAGCTCTCTTCTTCAAGAGAGCGAGCGCCCTCTCTGCCTTTCTGGCCTTCTTGAAGTACCGCTCGGCGTTATCCGTGAGAGAAAGCGCGGGGTCGAGCTTGACCTTGACCAGAGACTGTCCGTCCACGTGAATGTCCTTGAGTTCGACAAGAGTGCTCCCTCGTCTCAAGGTTCCAAGATTGGCAAGGATCAGTTCTCCCGTCCTTCTGAACTCGTGAGCTTGCTCGGCTGACGAGAGATCTTCCAGAAGTGAGGCCCTCAGCCTGCCCAGTTTGTCTGAGAGAGCTGCTGCATGCTCCTTGAGTCGCGCGGCAGAAAGGCCCCTGTACCAGCGGCACAGCCCGAAGAACGAGAAACGCACGGCCTCCGACGCCGCCGGAAAGCACTTGAGAACACTTGTGGCTGCCGGCGTTGTGTCAGTGCTCCCCGGTTCTGTCTCTGTGAGCGAGGGTCTTGTCTTGACATACACGGGCAGCAACGAAGGGGGTTCAATCAGGCCTGACGCGGCAATCTTGCCTGAGCGCCGAGAATGTTCGTCCGGCCGAGCAGCGGTTTCCATGACCGCGGGGCAGAAATGCCTGTCTGGTTCGGCAAGAGCTTCCCCGAGCCCTTTACGTAAGTCTTCCGGCGTGAGGCGTCCGCATGAATGAAGATATTCGATGACACCCTCGGCAGCGTGCGGACTAAGCCCCTTGAGTCGCCGCGAAAGGGCGAGACACAACTCTCTGCGGCCCGCCTCCGAATCAGCTCCTTCCATCAGTGTGTGCAGGGCGTTGAGTGAGAGTTCTCCAATGCTAAGTTTGTGTTCTTGCGAAGGAGGCGCGTACTTCTCTCCGGGCCGTAGAAGAATGCCGGCCGAAGACGTTGTCCCCTCGCGGCTACAGGCTTCTATCGCATTTCCATCACTCCTTACAAGAACTGCGCTGGGCCTTCGGCCGAAAAGTTCAAGCCAGAGCGAGAAGAGGGGCCGGTCCTTGTTTGAAGCCGCGGCAAACTCTATCTTCACCACTCTGTCTGCGTCGTGTTGCTCCAGGGCGTGGAGAACGGTTCCGCGCAGTCTCTCCGACGCCGACTGGACGAAGCCCTCGGGCAGAGTCTCGGCGGGCGTACTCAATACGAGTCCGAGTGCCGGCGCCTCGAGGGAAAACAGTGCGGGAAAGCGCGAGGCGAGACAAATCACCAGCAACGAAGAGGTGTCGTGCCCCTTCTTTTCTAGCTCGACGGCGAAACTCATGGGCGCCAGACCGGTGACGGCCTTCACGGTCGAGCCCAACAATTCGTTCGAGAGTTCCTTCACGAGCAAGGCCAGGATCAGGTTTTCCATTCGGTCTCTCTTCTCGGCGAAGCAATGTCGCAAATCTTCAGGCCGTGGAATCAAGCGACCCGGGTACGCCGCCGCTTGGTTTACCAAAGCAGTCTATCAAAGCCGCGGTTCGGTGACTAGTCCCTGTCTCAAGATTGCGCGCGAGCCGAGCCGTTCACGTGGCAGTCTGACACGGACTCCGAAACCACGCGGGAACTCCACGGCCAACTTTCGGATTGACACGTGGCTCCACGTCTCTTACAGTAAGTAGGTCGACGCTTTGCGAGAAGTTGCCGCCGCGTGCGAAGTGGGTGCGTTCCCGGCTCTCCTCGTGAGGCCCACGTTTTCTGCTATCATAGGCCTCTCCTTGGAGTTAACCTCCGATTGCGGGTGCGACGGTACAGGAGTCTTCGGCTCAAGTCTTCCAGTCTGAGGGAGCACGACGAGCCCGGGGAGGAAAGCTTCTGTGATTAGAAGCATGACTGGTTTTGGCAGGAGCGAGATTCAACGCCAAGGCGTTCTTCTCGTGACCGAAATCCGTAGCGTGAACAACAAGTTCTGCGACGTTTCCTTGAGGTTGCCGAAGTGGCTCGCGCACTTTGAGCCCAAGGTGCGCGCCCTCGTTCAACAGAGGATACTGAGAGGAAAGCTTGCCGTCTTCGTCACTTGGAACGGAGACGACGGCGATCTTACTCTCGGCCTCGACGCTAACGCGGCTGACAGGTACTTTGGCCTGCTAAAAGCACTCAAGGAACGATATAACCTTTCCGGAGAGATAACCCTCCAGATGCTCATGAGTTTTCCGGACCTCTTGTCCCCCGAAAAGGGACCGGCCGCAGACGAAATGGGCTGGAAGCTTGTGGAAGAAGGAGTGACGAAAGCCATCGATGACGTCGTCTCCATGAAAGAGGCGGAAGGGAAGAGTCTGTCCGAAGACCTGAGGGCTCGGGTGAACGTTCTTTTGGAGTACGTGGCCAGGGTAGAAAAGAGAGCACCCGTTCGCGTCGGAGAGGCCAAGGAGAAACTTCGAACCAGGCTTTCCGAATTGCTAGGTCGGGGAGAGATACCGGAAGATCGGTTGGCCCTCGAGGTGGTTATCTTCACCGACAAGCTGGATTGCACCGAAGAATGCGTCAGACTCAGGGCGCACGCGAAGCAGTTCGTCGCACTGATCGATGGACCCGAGTTCGCGGGGCGCAAGCTACATTTCCTGCTTCAGGAAATGAACCGTGAGGCCAACACCATCGGCGCCAAGGCGGCGGACGTCGAAATCGTCAACGAAATTGTAAGCATCAAGGACGAGATAGAGAAACTCAGAGAACAGGTGCAGAACGTAGAGTGAGAGCCCAGGCATAACAAGGGCCGTTGGAACGGGAGCCCGGGCCTCCCGGACGCTTGAGTCAAGTGGGTAGAAGTATTATCCTTCCTGAAGGGAAAAGTAAGAACGTTGCGTTTCCCGTGGTCGTCTCCGGTCCCTCGGGAGTCGGCAAGACCTGCCTTTGCCGTGGGGTCCTTGCGGATTGCGACGACGTGGCGTACTCGGTTTCTGCCACGACCAGGAACAGAAGGGACAACGAAGTGAACGGCAGGGACTATCACTTCGTCGAACCCGATCGCTTCAGGGCAATGGCTCAGGCAGGCGAACTCCTTGAATGGGCGGAAGTGCACGGCGACCTTTACGGAACTCCTCGCCATTCCGTGCTGCCCTTTCTTGCCCAGGGCAAACTTGTGATAATGGACCTGGACGTTCAGGGAGGACTCAGTATGAGGAAAGTGTTCCCTGGCGGTGTGTTCGTGTTCGTTGTGCCTCCCTCATTCGAAATTTTGGAGGAGAGGCTGAGGACGAGGAGGACGGAATCAGAGGACGCGCTTGAAACCAGGCTACGAAACGCGCGCGAGGAAATGAAGTTCAGAAAGCATTATGACTACATGGTAGTGAATGACGATCTCGATGACGCGCTCAGCCGACTGAAGAGCATCATCGCAGCAGAGAAGTGCTCGATGCAGAGGCTTTTCCCTTGCGACGGGGAAGGCGTGGCGTGAGAGACGTTTGGTCGAAGGGCGGGATGGTTTCTCGGAGTGAGACGTTATGAAGGACAAGAGAAGCAAGGATAAGGCACGCAAGAAGGAGGAAGATCGGATGGAAGCTTCCGGCGGGAACACGGTCAGTTCCTTTCCGAACAAGTACGAGGCGGCAATAATCGCGGCAAAAGAGGCCAAGCGCATAAATGAGATCATGAAGATCTCCGGAGAAGACCCGAAGGTAAAGGTCACACTTACGGCCATCGACAGAGTGGCGAAAGGAAAAGTCAAGTTCGCGTACGGAGAACCGGAGGGAAGGCGCTAATGAGCCCGGCCGACCAGTCGGTGTTGAAGGGGAAACGAGTATTACTCGGAATAACCGGCAGCATTGCGGCTTACAAGGGAGTCGAGCTCCTGAGAGAGCTTACCAAGCGCGGGGCGACGGTCACCGTGTGTATGACCAGGGCGGCGAGGGAGTTTGTCACCCCTCTCACGTTCGAGGTTCTTTCCGGGGGGAGGGTTCTTACCGACCTCTTCGGAGGTTCCGTGGAGAATACCGCGGGCCTCGGCCCGGAGGGAGCGCCTTCGGCGGTTCAGCACATCGAAGCGGCCGCAGGCTCCGACCTGATTCTCGTGGCTCCCGCGACGGCCAACATCATCGGAAAGGTTGCCGCCGGAATCGCGGACGATCTTCTCAGTTCTATTGTCATGGCGGCCGGGGGCAAAGTCCTTCTTGCCCCGGCGATGAACGTGCGCATGTGGGAAAACGAGGTGGTTCGGCAGAACGTAGCGAGGCTCCGCTCGCTCGGTTACAAGTTTGTGGAACCCGAGAGCGGAGCTCTGGCGTGCGGCGAGAAGGCGAAGGGTAGGCTGGCTTCAGTCGAGACCATTCTTAGAGAGGTCGAGCTTGTCCTTGGAGGAACGAAGCCTCTTTCCAACGTCAACGTGCTGGTTACGACGGGAAGAACCGAGGAGCCGATCGACGACGTGAGGTATATCTCAAACAGATCGAGCGGAAAGATGGGTCACGCGATTGCCTCCGCAGCGAGAGACATGGGAGCGAGGGTAACTTTGATAAGCGGCCGTGTCTCGGTGGAATCTCCCCGCGGAGTCAGGCTCGTGAATGTCAGAACCTCCGCCGAAATGAGAAAGGCGGTGCTGTCGAGCGTTCGCAATGCCGACCTTGTGATTATGGCGGCGGCGGTGAGTGATTTTGCTCCTGCGAGTGTGGAGAGAGGCAAGATACCGCGAAGCGCCGAAGGTTTCACTCTCAAGCTTCGAGGGACCAGAGACATCCTCGGCGAGTTGGGACAGAAGAGGGGGAAGGAAGTTCTAGTAGGTTTTGCGGTCGAAGTGAAGGATGAGCTCGAGAGGGGCAAAGCAAAACTCAGGAAGAAGAATCTGGATCTCATAGTCGTCAATAATCCTCTCCTGAAGGGAGCGGGCTTCGAAGAAGACACAAACATCGTCACGATGATCGATCGAAGGGGAAGCGTAGAGAGACTCCCTCTTCTCCCCAAGTACGAGGTGGCGAGAGAGATTCTCAAGAAGGCGCTGGCGCTCAGAAAGAAGAGATGAGGTTGCACTGAGAGAAGAAGGGGCGGTCGCGTGAAGGAGCTTGATGGGTTCACAAACGTTGTTTCTGCAGCAAGAAGCTACTTCCAAACGCGTCTCGCCGCGGGAGAAGACTCCATCGTGTTGAGCTTGGCGAAGGGACGCCTGCGGAACGCAGTCAGATCGCCCGAAGAGGCGTTGGTTAAACTTCAGAAAAAAGTCGCGGCGTGCAAGAAATGCCCGCTTCACAGAACAAGAACAAACGTGGTTTTTGGAACGGGAAGTGGGAAGACGGGCCTCGTATTTGTGGGCGAGGCGCCCGGCAGGGACGAAGATCTTCAAGGAAAACCCTTCGTCGGCAGAGCGGGGCAGCTTCTCACGCGGATAATAGAAGCCGTCAAGCTTGATCGCGAAGACGTCTACATAACGAACGTCATCAAGTGCCGGCCGGAGGGTAACAGGGACCCCTTGCCTCAGGAAATAGAACTCTGCTCCGTCTACCTCGCGGAGCAGCTTGAAATCCTGAAGCCAAAGGCCATCTGCGCACTGGGACGCTTCGCCGCCCAGGCCATGAGCGGACTCAAACTCTCAATGGCAGATTACAGGAACGAGAGTCTTTTTTACGGGGGGACTAGAGTCATTGCAACGTATCACCCGGCTGCCTGCCTGCGAAACCCCTCTCTCAAACGGCCTGTTTGGGAGGACGTCCAGAAGCTCATGGAAGTGTGTAAGAACGCGTGAGAACGGTCCGTGACCCTCGGGCAACGTGCGTTACAGGGAACATGCTCTGAACACTGATCACGAAACGAATTCGCAAGCGGAGAAAGCACGATGAAAGCTCAGGAACTCGACACAACGCTGGGTAGGGTGCCGCCGCAATCCATAGAGGCCGAGCAGAGTGTACTCGGTGCGATGCTCATCGATGCAAATGCCGTGGGCAAGTGTCTCGAGCTCATCAAGGAAGACGGTTGTTTCTACCGCGAAAGCCACAGAAGGATCTTCCGCGCCATCACCACCATCCATGACAGGGGAGAACCGGTAGACCTAATCACGCTCGGGGAAGAGCTCAAGAAGAAGGGAGAGCTTGAGCAAGTGGGCGGCGCTTCGTATCTGGCCTCACTCTTTGAAGAGGTGGGCACCGCCGCAAACGTCGAGTACTACTGCCGCATAGTCTTGGAAAAGGCCACTCTCAGAAAACTCATTGACGCCGGAACGACAATCGCGACCGACGCTTACAGCTCGAAAGAAGAGTCGGTTTCGATTCTCGACAGAGCCGAGCAATTGATATTCGGGATATCCGATACCAAGATGAGGCGCGGCTTCGTGGCCCTTCGCGACATCCTGGGACACAGTTTCGAAGTGATCCAGGAACTTTACGACAAGAAGAAACATGTCACAGGAGTGGAGTCAGGCTACATCGAGCTCGATTCGATGACGGCCGGCTTTCAGTCCTGTGATTTCGTGGTCGTCGCGGGGCGGCCTTCAATGGGCAAGACCAGCCTTTGCATGAACATAGCCGAGCACGCCGCGATCAGGTCCAAGGTGCCGGTGGGAATATTCAGTCTGGAAATGTCCAGAGAGCAGGTGGTCTTGAGGATGCTCTGCTCCGAGGCGCGCGTGGATGCGCACAGACTGAGAACCGGATATCTCAAGGAAGCAGAGTGGCCTCTTCTGACTACCGCCGCGGGCCAACTTGCAAAAGCCCCCATTTACATTGACGATACACCCGCCATGAGCGTGCTCGAGATGCGCTCTAAATCCCGCAGATTGAAGACGGAAGCGGACGTGGGACTCATAATCATCGACTATCTCCAGCTCGTCAGAGGTTTCGGCGGCGCCGAGAATAGACAACAGGAGATCTCGCAGATTTCGAGGGCGCTGAAAGCTCTTGCCAAGGAGTTGGAGGTGCCGGTGATTGCTCTTTCGCAGCTTTCGAGAGCAGTCGAGTCGAGAGGCGGAGACAGAAGACCCGTGCTCTCCGACTTGAGAGAATCGGGTGCGATCGAACAGGATGCGGACGTTGTGATCTTTATCTACAGACCGGAGGTCTACGAGCGTACGGACGAAAACAGGGGTAGAGCGGAGCTCATCATCGGCAAGCAGAGGAACGGCCCGATAGGCACCGTAGGCCTCACGTTCATAAGTGAGTACACGCGATTTGAAAGCATGTCCAGGCTTCCCGAGGAGCCCTTCTAGTTGCACCAGACGCACGCCGGCAATCAACCGGAGGTCGGCAATCCTTGAACGGTAATCACACGCTTGTTGGGGCCGAGGCTCTCGGCAAGAAAATGGTAGGAGGCGTGGAGGAGATCGGCAAGGTCTTTCTTTTTCTGCTCACCATACTGAGAGCCACACCGGGTTTCTGGAAGAAGGGACACTTGGTTGTCGAGCAGATGATGGCAATGGGCATAGAGTCTTTGCCGCTTGTCCTCGTCACCTCGTTGTTCACGGGAGGCGTCGCGGCAGTGCAGGCGGCGTACCAGTTCCAGGATTACGTACCGATGAGATACCTCGGCTCGGTCATCGGTAAGAGTGTTGTGATCGAGCTCGGCCCCGTTCTCACCGCACTCGTAGTGGCGGGCAGGGTGGGAGCCTCCATCGCGGCCGAGCTGGGCACGATGAAAGTGACGGAGCAGATAGACGCTCTGGAGACGATAGGCATAAGTCCCATAAGATACCTGGCGGTCCCCAGATTCATCGCAGGAATGGTAATGCTCCCGGTGGTGACGATTTTCTCTGATTTTCTCGCCATCGCCGGAGCATACGCGGTCGCGTACTTCTCTCTCAACGTGAGCTCGAACGTTTTCATGGAGGGTCTGCGACTATTCTTTCACCTGCAGGACGTGTTCGGTGGACTCGTGAAGAGTCTCTTTTTTGGCGTCGTAATAGCCACGATGGGTTGCTACTTTGGGTTTAACGCCGAGGGTGGTGCGGAAGGCGTTGGGCGGGCCACGACGAAGGCCGTCGTGGGATCCTGCCTGCTCATACTTGTGCTCGACTACTTACTTGCCTCATTACTCTTCAGAGTAATATTCGCGTGACAGTGACATGATAGTAATTGAGAAATTGGAAAAGAGTTTCAACGGGCAGCGCGTACTGAGAGAGCTCGACCTGACGATCCAGTCTCGAGAATCGCTCGTCGTCATAGGCAGGAGCGGATGCGGCAAGAGTGTTCTTCTCAAGCACGTCATAGGGCTCATGCGGCCGGACAGCGGGCACGTCTACATCGATTCTGATGATGTGACGGCGATGAGCGAAACCGAGCTTAACGTACTCCGAAAACGATTCGGCATGGTCTTTCAGGGTGCGGCCCTCTTTGATTCTCTCACGGTGGGGGAAAACATTGCTCTGCCTCTTCGAGAACACACTACTCTTTCGGAAGACGAGATCCTGGACCGCGTGAGGGGAAAGCTCCGATTGGTGGGGCTGGAGGGCATCGAGGCAGCAAGTCCGGCCAGCCTGAGCGGCGGCATGAAAAAGAGGGTCGGCCTCGCGAGAGCCATAGCCATGGATCCTGAGTTCGTCCTTTACGATGAACCGACTACGGGGTTGGACCCGATAATGGCAGACGCAATAAACAGTTTGATAAGGACCCTGCAGAAGCAGCTTTCTATCACGTCAGTGGCAGTGACGCACGACATGAGAAGTGCCTACAGGATCGGAGACACGATCGCAATGCTGCACGACGGGAAGATAATATACAAGGGCACACCCGACGAGATCCGCAAGTGCGAAGATCCCATAGTGTGCCAATTCATTACGGGGAACGCATCCGGTCCGATGTCTCAGTCACAGGAGACGAAAAATTCCATGGGTAACAGGAGGAGTTGATGGACAGAAGAGGAGCAGAGCTTAAGGTCGGGATAGCCGTGATATTTGCTCTCGTTGTCCTTGTCGGCGGGATCATCTGGATAAAGGGTTTCAAGATTGCCAGCCAGAGCTATCCCGTCAGGATAGCTTTTGACGAGGTGGGTGGCCTCGGTACGGGTGACCCCGTGACAGTGCAGGGTGTGACCAAGGGCTCCGTCAAGAACATAGAACTTGGGAGGGCACTGGTGTACGTGGACATTTCCATGGACAAGAGCATCGTAATAACCAACGACACACAGTTTGTCATCAGGAACATCGGCCTCATGGGCGAGAAGTACGTGGCGGTCAAGCTCGGGAAGTCTCAGCAGAAGGTTCGAGAAGGCCAGATTCTTCGCGGCGCGTATGAGAGTGGAATCCCCGAGGTGGTCGGCGAACTCGGCGTGGCGCTCAAAGAATTCGAACGGACCGTGAGCACGGTACGCAACGCGGTGGAAGAAATCGAGACGGAGGGGGAAGTCAAAGCAACCTTTGGAGATCTGAGAGCCTTCAGTTCTGAGATGAGAGGTACGATCGAGGAGAATCGAGACAATCTTCGCGCCGCCATAGAAGACATGAGATACGCAAGCGGAAAGCTCAAGGAGTTTGCTCAAGTGAGAGGGCCCGAGATTGACAACATGGTTTCGAGACTGACCACGACGTCGGAGAGCATAGAGGAGCTCGTCGGGCAACTCGAGAAGTTGAGCAACTCGATGGAGCTTGTCCTCAGGAAAGTAGAAAGGGGCGAAGGCTCGCTCGGGAAACTTGTGAACGACGAGTCGTTGCACAGAGAGATGACGGCCACGCTGGAGGACACGAGAGCTCTCATAGCCGACATAAAGCTGCATCCGAAGCGCTATTTGAAAGTCAGTATTTTCTAAAGAGGGCCCGCGCCCTCTCGCGGCAGGATATTTAGAGAGATGAAAGTCCAGAAGAAGATAGTCTTTGTTTGCCAGAATTGCGGTTACGAAAGCGGGAAGTGGTTCGGGAAATGCCCCACCTGCGGCGAGTGGAACTCCTCCATCGAGGAGGAGAGAAGAAAGACTAGAGAAAAGTGGGTGGAGGGCGGCATCGCCCTGAAGCAACCCAGGCGTCTCGAAGACATTTCTGACTCGGAAGTCGAGAGAATTGCCACTGGGATCGACGAGTTCGACCGGGTACTGGGCGGTGGCCTTGTGCACGGCGAGCTCGTGCTGGTTGGTGGTGACCCCGGCATCGGAAAATCCACGCTCTTGCTGCAGGCGCTAAGCAAGCTGGTCGAGAACGGACAGGCCGGCTTCTATGTTTCCGGCGAAGAGAGCGAAGCGCAGACGAGGATGAGAGCTCGAAGGCTCGGCGCGCTTGCCAAGGATCTGTACGTAAGTTGCGAGACTGACGTTAGCGTGATCCTGAACCAGCTTTCCGAGCTCAAGGTGGCTGCTGCGGTCATCGATTCCGTCCAAACGGTATACGATCCCGACCTCGACGGCTCTCCTGGGAGCGTGGGCCAGATCAGGGAATGCGGCCTCAAGTTTCTGAATTTCGCAAAGGCCCATTCCACCGCCATTTTTCTCGTAGGACACGTGACGAAGGAAGGCGCCGTGGCGGGCCCGAGAGTGCTCGAGCACATGGTGGACGCGGTGCTCTATCTCGAAGGAGAAAGGTATCAGAACTATCGGGTATTGCGGGCGGCCAAGAACAGATTTGGCTCGACAAACGAGATAGGCGTTTTCGAAATGGACCAACGCGGACTCAGGGAGGTGACAAATCCCTCCCGGGTCTTTCTTTCCGAGAGAGACTCGGGTGTTTCCGGTTCCGTCGTGGTTAGCAGCATAGAGGGAACAAGGCCTTTGCTGGTCGAGCTTCAGGCTCTGGTGTCGCGCTCTGGATATGGTTTTCCTCAAAGAGCGGCCACGGGCTACGATGCCAGGAGGCTTTCGGTACTCCTGGCGGTGCTCGAGAAAAGAATGGGGCTCAGGTTGGGTTCCATGGATGTTTTCATAAACGTGGCCGGCGGGATAAGGCTTGACGAGCCAGGCAGCGATCTCGGACTTGTTGTCGCAGTCGCTTCCAGCTACAAGGACACACCAGTCAAGGCTCACACGGCGATGGCCGGGGAAGTCGGGCTCGGCGGTGAAGTAAGAAGAGTGTCACAGATCGAGCAGAGGGTCAAGGAGGCCGCAAAGCTTGGATTCGAGAGAATAATCGTTCCCTCCGGCAATGTTTCCGACGTCAGTTCGATCAAGGAAATCGAAATCGTGGGTGTGGACGACGTGAGAGGTGCAATCAACCGGACTTTGGAGAAATCGAAAGTTGAAAAGAAATCCTGAAGTTGCCGCATCTTTGAGACGTCGAGAGCTGAAAGACCGTTCCGGAGTGGCTGCGATTGTGGTGGCCGCCGGCGCCGGGCGAAGGATGGGTACAAAGCGCGAGAAGGTCTTTGTAACGCTCGGCGGGAAGCCTCTCCTCTTCTACAGTCTCAAGGCGCTCGAAGTCTCGCCGGAGATAGAGCGGGTAGTGATAGTCGTGAGGAAGGAGTCTCTTGAGGAATGTCGCGAATTCGTCAGGCGTTTCCGCTTCAAGAAAGTGCAAGCCATCGTGGCTGGAGGCAAGAGAAGGCAGGACTCGGTGGAGAATGGTCTGAGATTCGTCGGAGAGTCCAGATTTGTCCTCGTCCACGACGGAGCGAGACCATTCCTCAGCAGGCGGCTCGTGTCGAGAACTGTCGCGGCGTGCAAGAGGGCAGGCGCCGCGATTGCTGCGCTCCCCGTAACGGACACCCTGAACAGGGTGAGCGGAGGCGCGATAGAGAGAACACTCCCCAGAGAAAACCTGTGGTTGGTCCAGACACCTCAGGTTTTCGGAAAGAAGATCATCGAAGATGCCTTTCGGCGCTGGCCTCGACGCGTGACCGCCACGGACGACGCTTCCATGGTGAAGAAGAGTGGGAAGCGGGTCACCGTCGTGGAGGGGGATTCGTTCAACATCAAGGTCACGTTCCCCGGCGATCTTGCGCTTGCCGAATCGTTGCTTCGACTGAACAGGAGGCCGTGGGACTAGCCTTGAGCGATCCCGGTAGCGGTCTCAATAAGAGCTGCGAACCTTAGGGCGGGTTATTCCACATGGAAGTTGGTCACAAAATTGGCCTAGGCTACGATGCTCATCCCTTTGCAGATGCGCGCGCCCTGGTTTTGGGCGGTGTCACGATACCGTATTCGAAGGGGCTATCGGGTCACTCGGACGCCGACGTTCTCTGCCACGCAATCGCGGATGCCATTCTCGGAGCAATGGCCGCGGGGGACATAGGCCAGCTATTTCCGGACACCGACGCGAAATACAAGGGCATATCCAGCCTCGCACTTCTCTCCAGTGTCGCAGAGTTGTTGAAGTCCAAGGGCGGGCGGATAGTCAATCTGGACGCGACGATAATTCTGGAAGAACCTTGCGTTTCCCCCCATTTCGGCGAGATGAAAGAGAACATCGGCAGAGCCCTGGGCATTGACGCTCATACGGTTTCAATCAAGGCCACGCGAAACGAAGGCATGGGTTTCGTCGGCCGAGGAGAAGGTGCCGCCGCACTCGCCGTGGCGCTGGTGACGTGGAAAGTGAGGCCCCAATCTTGAGCGAGACTCGCGTTCGCTTTGCACCCAGCCCCACTGGAAGCCTTCACGTCGGAGGCGCGAGGACCGCTCTCTACAACTGGTTCTTCGCAAGGGGTAGGCGCGGGAGCTTCGTTCTCAGGATGGAAGACACGGACGTTACCAGGTCTTCGCCGGAGTCGGAGGCCGGCGTCATCGAGGACCTGAAGTGGCTCGGCGTCGAATGGGAAGAAGGACCCGATTGCGGAGGGAACTACGGCCCTTACAGACAGTCGGAGCGGAAGGATCTGTACAAGGATTTCGCGCAAAGACTCGTTGATTCAGGAAGAGCGTATCGCTGCTACTGCACTCCGGAGGAACTGGAACAGAGGAAGCAGAGCCGCCTTTCCGAGGGCCGGTCTGCACACTACGACGGCCACTGCCTCGATCTTTCCGGCGAGAAGCTCTCTCAATTCGAGAACGAAGGCAGACGTTCGAGCATCAGGTTCAAGGCGCCCGACAGGGAGTTTGTCCTCGATGACGTCGTGAGGGGAGAAGTGCGATTCCCCAAGGAAATGGTCGGGGACTTCATCATTCTTCGCTCTGACGGAATGCCGACCTACAATTTCTCGTGCGTCGTCGATGACCATCTCATGAAGATAACTCACGTCATAAGAGGCGAGGAGCACCTCTCCAACACGTTGAGGCAGCTCATGCTTTACGAGACCCTCCGGATCGAGCCTCCGACGTTCGCGCATCTTTCGATTCTTCTCAATCGCGCCAGGGCCAAGCTCAGCAAGAGAGAAGGCGCCGCGTCGATTTCGGAGTTCAGAAAGATGGGCTACGTTCCGGAAGCCATCGTCAACTACCTGGCCCTTCTCGGCTGGTCGCCCGGCCACGACAAAGAGATTATGAACAGAGAAGAGATGATCAGGGATTTCTCTCTCGAGAGGGCCGCGAAGTCGGCCGCCGTCTTTGACGTCGAAAAACTGGACTGGATGAACTGTCACTACATCAGGACACTCGATTTGGACTACGTCTTTGGTCTGAGCGCTCCTTTTTTCGCGCAGAGTTCACTCAAGGACGCCGGCAGAGAGACGCTCAAGAAGATTCTGGCTGCCACGAGAAGAGGTCTGGTAAAACTCTCGGACTTGCAGTACCATGTTTCCGTATTCGAGGGCGAGATTCCACGATATGAACCCGATGTGCTCGGTCTGTTGAAAGAAACTTCGTCCGTGGACGTAATTTCAAGTGCGTTCAAACTCCTCGAGGCGTCGAATGTTTCGTCTCAGGGCGAAGCAAAAGCCTGGCTTGCGGCCGTGGGCCGCGAGACCGGGAAAAAAGGCAAAGAGCTTTTTGTGCCTGTGCGAGCGGCCCTTACCGGGAAGATTCACGGACCCGAGCTGCCCGAGGTCATAGAAATTCTGGGCAGAGAAGTTTGCCTCAGAAGATTGAAGCACGCGATTGGAGGACAACTATGAGGATTGCGGTCCTGATGGGCGGCGTTTCGAGCGAGCGAGAGGTCTCTCTGGCTTCAGGCAAAGAAGTCGCGAGAGCCCTGCGGGAAGTGGGGCACGAGGTAGCGGAAATAGACGTTAAGGACGAGCTCGACACTTCTCATCTGAGCTCCTCTTCGGGCAACAACAAAGCGCTGATTGATTTTGTTTCGAATCCCGACGTTGTCTCGAGCGAAGTCGTTTTCATCGCTCTGCACGGAGGGGCGGGAGAGGACGGTACCGTGCAAGCTCTCCTCGACATCATGTGCAAACCCTACACAGGCTCGGGCATGCTGGCCTCCGCTCTCTCGATGGACAAGGTTCTCTCCAAGAGGATCTTTGAGCAGGCCGGTATTCCCACTCCGGATTGGAGGAACGTGGAAGACGCAAACTCGAACAGCATCGAGGCCGCCGTATCGAGTCTGGGCGGTCTGCCGGTCGTTACGAAACCTAGAAATCAGGGCTCCACAATCGGGATCAGCATAGTGAAGGAAGAGGCTCAAGTGGTTCCCGCGGTGGAGAGCGCACTCAAGTACTCGAGCGACATCCTCGTCGAAAAGTACATCGTTGGCAGGGAGCTGACGGTGGGAATACTGGGAGACGGCGCTCTGCCTGTGATAGAAGTGGCGCCCGAGAAAGGATTCTACAACTACGAATGCAAGTACACGAGAGGCAAGAGCAAGTACATCGTCCCGGCGAAGATCGCCGCGAGTAAATCCCAGGAGGCCCAAGAGCTTGCGCTCAAGGCTTATCGGGTTCTCGGTTGCGAGGATTTCGCGAGAGTTGACTTCCGCCTCTCACACGAAGGACAGTTGCAGTGCCTTGAAGTGAATACCATTCCCGGGATGACCGGGACAAGCCTTGTGCCGATGGCTGCCAGGGCAAGTGGACGAGCATTTCCACAACTGGTGGACAAAATCTGCAGGCTTGCACTTTCCCGTCGAGGAATAGCGATTCCGGCAGGAGCAATCCAGGAGGAGCCACATGGATGACGTAGAACTGATGCTGAAAGAGCTAACTGAAGCGGTTGGCGTTTCGGGGCACGAAGAGGAAGTGTCGCGTGCAATGCAAAAATACCTGGTCGGGCTGGGACAAGTCTCCCACGACAGGCTTGGCAGCCTCATATGCAAGAAGACGGGCAAGGAAAATGGACCCTCCATAATGCTGGCCGCGCACATGGACGAAGTGGGCTTCATGGTGAAGCAGGTCACAAAAGAGGGATTCATCAAGTTCCTTCCTCTCGGAGGATGGTGGGGACACGTGGCCCTGGCCCAGCGCGTTATGGTGTGCACGTCGAAGGGGCAGTTCATCGGCATAGTCGGCTCAAAGCCTCCTCACGAGCTTCAGGACGAAGAGAAGAAAAAAGTGATGGACTTCAAGGAGATGTTCATCGACGTAGGAGCCGCAACCTACTTTGACGTTAAGAAGAAGCTGGGCGTGAAGCCTGGAGACCCGATAGTTCCTTACAGCCCCTTCACCGTCATGGGTAACAATCGACTCTACATGTCGAAGGCGTGGGACGACAGGGTCGGCTGCGCCGTCATCATTGATGTCCTGCGGAGGCTCAAGAACGTTCGCCATCCCAACGTTGTGTACGGCGTAGGTACCGTTCAGGAGGAGGTCGGACTGAGGGGCGCACAGACCAGCGTGTCGGCCGTGAAGCCCGACGTGGGTCTTGCACTGGACGTCAGCATTGCTCATGACGTGCCTGGAGGCGCCGATGGAAGAGAAGAGAAGATCGGAGCAGGCGCGGCCATACTCGTTTACGACGGTTCGATGATTCCCAACACAAAACTGCGCGATCTCGTCGTCAGGGTGGCCGAAGCCAACCGCATCGCGCATCACTTCGCTTACGTCGAGAGGGGTGGGACCGACGGCGGAAAGATACATCTGCACAACGCCGGAGTTCCTACTCTGTCCATAGGAATACCGACGAGGTACATACACAGTCACACCGGAGTACTTGACAGGAAAGATTTCGAAGCCGTTGTGTTCCTCGTCACGGAGGTCGTGAAGAGCCTCGACGCCAAGACAGTCGCAGGGCTCACGCGATAGGAGAACGATGAGTTTCCTTCTCGATGATCTTCGCGCTGCCATGGATAGAGACCCTGCTGCGACCAACGCGGTCGAGGTTCTTTTCACTTATTCCGGCTTTCACGCCGTTTGTTGGTACAGAATCGCACACAGGCTCTATCACTGGCGCGTGCCCTTGCTTCCAAAGCTGATATCTCACACCGCGCGTTTCTGGACTGGGATAGAGATTCATCCCGCGGCGGAGATTGGAAGCGGCTTCTTTATTGATCATGGCACCGGGGTCGTCATCGGAGAGACTTCGATAATCGGAAATGACGTGACACTCTTCCAGGGTGTCACGCTGGGAGGCACAGGGAAGGAGCGGGGTAAGAGGCATCCTACGCTGGGCGACAGGGTCGTGGTGGGCGCCGGAGCAAAGATACTGGGAGACATCACAATCGGAGACGACGTGTACGTCGGGGCCAACGCCGTCGTTCTGCGAGACGTCCCCGGGAATTCCACGGTCGTCGGCATTCCCGGGAGAATGGCGAAGAGAGAAGGGAGAAGAGTGCCTTCTGTTACGCTCGATCACGTCCATTTGCCGGATCCGATTACCAGAGACCTCGAGAGTCTTCACAGGGAAATCAGGAGAATCGAGGACTATCTCAAAAAATGGGAAGGCGGCCCGCAGGTCTCCTTTCTGTCGGAAGAGCACAAACCGGGAGCAGAACGCACGGGAGAGAACGAAGACAGTGAAGGGGCAGAACACAACGAGGGGGAAGAGCACTAGAGATGGCCATCCACATTCACGACAATCTGAGGCGGAAGAAGGTAGAATTCGTTCCTCTCAATAGTGATTACGTGGGAATGTACGTCTGCGGCATGACGGTTCAGGACAAACCGCACATCGGGCACATGTACTCGTCCATCGCGGGAGACACGGTCAGGCGCTACCTCGAATACAAGGGCTACAACGTCAGATACGTCTACAACTTCACGGACGTGGACGACAAGATAATCCAGAAATCGAACGAAGAAAACGTGCCCTGGCAGGACATAGCGCAACGGAACATCGACACGTACTTCAAATACGCGCGGCTTCTCGGAATAAAACCGGCGACGGTCTACCCCAAGGCCAGCGAGCACATGTCAGACATAATCGAGTTGATCAGGAAGATCGAAGAGAAGGGTTGCGCCTACGAGAGTGGAGGCGACGTCTACTTTGCCGTGGAAGCCTGGCCGGGTTACGGCAAGCTTTCCGGCAGGAGACTCGACGAACTGCGCGCCGGGGCCAGAGTCGACCCTGGCGACAAGAAGAGAAATCCCTTGGACTTCGCATTGTGGAAGGCGGCGAAAGAAGGTGAACCCTCGTGGAAGAGTCCGTGGGGACAGGGAAGGCCGGGCTGGCACATAGAGTGCTCCGCGATGTCCATGAAATACCTCGGAGAATCGTTTGACTTGCACGGCGGAGGGCAGGACCTCATCTTTCCGCATCACGAAAACGAGATTGCTCAGTCTGAGACTGCCACGGGGAAACCCTTCGTGAACTTCTGGATCGAAAACGGATTGATGAACCTTACCGGCGAGAAGATGTCGAAATCCACGAAACACTTCTTCTCGGTGGAAGACGTATGCGCCGAGGTCAATCCCGACACGCTCAAGTTCTATCTTCTCTCGTCGCATTACAGCAGTCCGGTCGAGTTTTCCAGAGAGAGACTAGTTGAGGCCGAAGCTGCTCTCGGGCGACTTACGAACGTGATTAGAAACGCCGCGATTCTGAGCAAGGACGTGGACTCTACCCTCCGCCCGGCTGAGGGAGAAT
This sequence comes from Candidatus Eisenbacteria bacterium, assembly GCA_026388185.1. Classification (NCBI taxonomy): domain Bacteria; phylum Candidatus Eiseniibacteriota; species Candidatus Eiseniibacteriota bacterium. Next base: position 68,171 of record JAPLKG010000004.1, read on the forward strand.
TGTCTCAGGCATCGAGAGAGACCGAGTCGCGCTTTGTCGAGGCCATGGATGACGACTTTAACAGTGCAAGAGCCGTTGGACATCTCTTCGATCTGGCGAAGGCCGTCAACAAGGAGATAGAGGCAGGGATCATGTCCGCCGCTCAGAGGGCCGCCATACGCGGGGCCTCCGAGAAACTGAAGGAACTTGGACAGGTCCTCGGTATCTTCTGGAAGGACGAACTCTTCGCCGAGGAGTTTCCTCAAGAGTTAAAGGACCTTGTCGGAGAGCGAGAGACGGCCAGGAAGAACAAAGAATGGAGTAGGGCCGACGAGATGAGAGCCAAAATCGAAGCCGCAGGCTTCGTGGTAGAGGATAGAGCCGAGGGACCAGTCCTTAGAAAGAAGGATAGCTAACCGCATAGTATCCTCAGAAGAAAGATCGACGAACAGCGGGACAGAAAAAAGGCCGCGAAATTCTAGTGCTAGATCATTTGTTCTTTGGTATCCACCAGCGTGTCTGAATGAGCTGGCGTAGCTCAACGGTAGAGCTCCTCACTTGTAATGAGGGGGTTGGGGGTTCAATTCCCTTCGCCAGCTCCACACGACTCCGATTCCGGCAACGTACGACAGGGTTCCGATTGCGGGCAGAGGACCCGGCCGAATTGGAGTTGAACAGGCAGGAGACTTCTGGCACAATTACTGATTGCCACGTTAGCGTGGAGAGGTTCCCAAGAGGTCAAAGGGAGCAGACTGTAAATCTGCCGGCAATGCCTTCGGAGGTTCGAATCCTCCCCTCTCCACCAGCGCTGTCAGAACGTTTCTCATCTTTTGTGTTTGCCCGCGGGAGGATTCTAAGTTGAGCAGGGTACCGGTGAACCCATTTGCTCTCGGTGCCGCATTCGTAGAGCGTGCGGTGGAGTTAGGATGGGTCGAAGTCGATGCTGACGGCAGGCGAACCTCGTACTACGTGACCGATTCCGGAAACGAAGGTCTGGAGAAATTCGGCGTGAAAATCGAGAAAGCCATGCATTTCACGATCATTCCGGAGAGGGACGATTCTGCCCCGAAGAGAAGAGCTTCTTCCTCCATGTCCGGCATGTCCAATCACTCCATGCAGCCGCACAGGGGCCCCATGCCGTCGCAAAGGGGTCCTATGGGGGGACCGCCGGGACACGGAATCAGGCACGACGGGAGACAGGGCGGATCTTACAAGGGGCACGAGCGTAGCCTGGGGCCCGGACGGCACGACCGTCGCGAGCGACGTCCCGGGGCGAGCAAGAGAGGGTAACGGCACCTCGTGGGGTGCATGCGGTGGCGTCCGATCGGGCTTTCAGTGCTCCTCGCCGTCATGAGCTAATCGCGTCCTGGCGTTAGCCTTGGAGGTGTGGGGCCATCACTCTTGACGGCCAGGAAGGGTTGCCATTGCTTGAGATAGACTGGGGGCGGGAGTAGCTCAGTGGCTAGAGCGTCAGCCTTCCAAGCTGAGGGTCGCGGGTTCGAATCCCGTTTCCCGCTCCATTACGGGAAAGAATTTTCGCAAAACAGAAAAAACCTCTTGACAGCATGTCGTCAGTTTGCAATTATTGAGGTCTCCATACTTCCGAGTGTGGCTTTTTGGAGGGAAAAGCCGAAGGGTAGAGTTTATACTTTTCTTTTTGTCTCAGACCCACCTCACAGCCACGCCGGCTAATTCCCCAATCGCGCGCATCTAAAAAAAGGGGAATGCTTTTGTCTCGATGCCCGCGTAGCTCAGTCGGTAGAGCATTTGCATGGTAAGCAAAAGGTCATCGGTTCGATTCCGATCGTGGGCTCACTAGAGAGAAGAGCTGGCGCATTGCCTGTACACAACCATCTGTGTCTTCAGCGCGCATTATCTAGCGGACTCCTTGTATTTGATGCGACTTTGTCTTCAATTACGCAGGGGTTTGCCGGAGAGGGATATGTTTGTTTCCCGTTCGGGAATTTCTTGTTTGTGAGCTTTGGTGACCTGTGGGTAAGCGCCTGAGAGCGGTCTCAGTCGCTAAGGTGCCAGGAGGTAGAGCTGATGTCAAAGGCTCGGTTTGAGCGGAAGAAGCCGCACGTTAATGTTGGGACGATAGGGCACGTGGATCATGGGAAGACGACGTTGACAAGTGCGATAACGATGTATTTGGCGAAGCGGGGGTTGGCGA